>CAYNKM010000130.1:0-5421 GCA_964397795.1 uncultured Desulfovibrio sp.
AGGAAAATCCCATCGCCCATCTTCTTGCCCAGAAGTGGTATGAAGTGCAGAAATACCTTTCCCTGACAGGCCATCAGCACTATGTTGAACCATTGCTTATCAGCCAGGAAAAATTCCAGCAGCTTACTCCGGAGCAGCAGAAGATTCTGAAGGAAGAAGCCCAGAAGATCGCTATTGAAATCCGCAAGCTTGCCACCCAGGACGAACAGAAGATGCTTGAAGAAGTGAAGAAGCATATGGAAGTCAATGAAGTCGCGGATAAAAAGCCCTTTATTGAAGCGGTTCAACCTGTATATGAACAGGTAAGGGTGCAGTTTGGTCCGGAAATTCTTGAAAAAATCCAGGCAGGCGCAAAAAAATAGGGTGACTGTCAGACGGGGATTGGGCACGGTTCTGCCGCCCAATTCCCCAAGCGGAGGAGAGCATGGATCTGCTTTATAAATTAAATACCTGGATTAACAAGATTCTTTGCGTGGTTATGGTCATATGTTTTGTCTTCATGGTGACGCTAATCTTTTTGCAGGTAGTCTGTCGCTACGCTTTAAACGACGCCTTGTCCTGGTCAGAAGAACTGGCGAGTTATTTTTTCCACTGGGCCACTTTTCTGGGGGCGAGCGTCGCGTTTTATGAGCATACGCACATTTCCGTCACATATTTTGTGGATCATGTGCCAAATATAAGAGTCCGGGCCTTTATTATGTGTCTTGCGGATCTATGCTGTCTGTGGTTTCTCAGCATGTATATTGAAAAAGGTTTTCAGGTCTGTTTCCGGGTTTTCAAGTTTGGCGAGGTCGCGTCCTCCATGTCATGGCTGCCAATGGGATTTGTGCAGTTAGCCATACCCCTGGCTAGCGTTTTTATGGCTCTAAACGTGCTAGCCTATCTTTTAGGGCATATTCATGTCCTTATTAGCGGCGAATTGCCGGAAACCGCATAAGGAGAAATTATGGCAACGCTCGCATATGTCCTTTTTGGTACATTTTTCATTCTGCTCATAATTGGCGTCCCGATTTCAATCTCCCTTGGTCTTTCTTCCATGATTGCCATCATGTTCTGTACGACCGACCCTGTGGGAGTATTGATTCAGAATTCCTTTGCCAATGGCTTCTCCCTGATGGCCATACCTTTCTTTATTCTGGCAGGGAACATCATGGCCAGAGGCGGGGTCTCCCAAAGACTTGTCAATCTCGCCTATTGCGGTTTTGGCAGATACATTGGCGGCCTTGCCCAGGTTGCCACAGCCGCCTGCACATTTTTTGGCGCGATCTCCGGTTCCGCGCCCGCCACAACAGCCGCCATCGGCGGGGTTATGGTTGGTCCCATGGCGGAAAAAGGCTATTCCAAGGCATTTGCCGGGGCATGTGTAGCCGCTTCCGGAATGATTGGCCTGCTTATTCCTCCCAGCATCATTATGATTCTTTATGGCGTTATAACCGGCGCATCCATTGCCAAGCTCTTTATCGGGGGCGTTATTCCCGGACTTCTGACGGCGGCGGGATATATGGTTTGCAATCACTACCTGGCCAAAAAACTTCATTGCCCAAGGGGAGCAAAACCTGAAAAAGGCGAGACCTGGAAATGCACAAAGGAAGCTATCTGGGCCTTATTAATGCCGCTTATAATTTTGGGCGGAATATACGGTGGCATTTTCACGCCTACCGAAAGCGCGGTTGTCGCTGTAGTCTATGGCATTTTTGTAGGCTTCTTTATTCACAAATCCCTCACTCCCAAATCACTTTATGAGGTCTTTCTTGCCACCGCCAAGGGTTCCGCAACCATCCTTTTTCTGGTCGCGACCGCCCACTGCTTCAGTTTTGTCCTGGCAAGCGGACATATTCCCCAGGCGCTGGCCGTAGCCATGCGGACACTATCCGAAAATCCGACTATTGTCCTCTTCCTGATCTGTATCTGTCTTCTTATTGTTGGCACATTTCTGGATAACGCCGTGGCGGTTGTATTGATGACCCCAATTTTCTTTCCGGTAGTCCAGAGCCTTGGCATTGATCTTATTTTCTTTGGCGTCCTGACTGTCTTTACCCTTGCCATAGGCCAAATTACACCTCCTGTTGGACTATGCCTTTATGTCGCCTGTAACCTCGCGGATCTGAAACTGGAACAGATAGTGGTTTATTGTATTCCCTATATTGTCATGTCAATTGTGCTTATGTGCCTTTTCATTTTCTTCCCGCAACTAATACTGGTTTTGCCCAATATGATGAATGGTTGATGGGGAAAAATAAAATTATCTGAACCTGGTTTGAGAGAACAATAACAAATAGGACGGATTCATACATAAGAATCCGTCCTATTTTATTAAAAGATTCTGAAAAAATTTATGTGGCGAATAAGCCGTATTAAATATTAATATTCCTTGTTTTTAAATTAAAAATTCAATTTATTTTTTCTGCACAGGCAAGGTGAGAGATGCCTGGGGCATTATGGCGATACTGGCGTTGGGCCCATATTCCTCAAGAGCATCAGCGAAGGCTTGCTGGACATCATCAGCCTTGCTTACAAAAAGGAGTTCTGTCATTGGCCGGGCCAGGTCGGATATCAGGCATACCTTTCTTGTTGAGGCTGTTTTTGCGATCGCATAGGCCTTATGGCCGCCAAGTTCAAAGTTCTTTTTAAATGATTCCATAAGCTCCTGGGGAGACAGGCGTTTTTCAAGCCATTTTTCAAATACCTTTTCTCCCAGGCCTTCCGAACATTCACCTATCCAGATAATTGTGCCACCAGGTCTGGTTATGTGTTCCGCGTGTTCAAGCGCCTTTTGCGCCTGATAAACATTTATGTCCCTTGGATATCCGCTGGCTACGGCGATACAAATGTCAACCTGGGCTTCAAATGGGATTTCAAACATTTTCGCGGATACGTCCACCGCCTTGTACCATGCTTCAACCAGATCTCCCGCCGCGACAAAAACCACTTCCTTCCGGGCATTTGTAACGGTATTAATTATAAAATCCACTCCAGCCTTGCGAGCCACTTCAATCATTTCCAGACTGACCGGATTTTCCTGGATTGGCGGCAGGGCATCCAGAAGCTCCACCATACGCGCATGATTGCTTTGAACAGTATCATGTCCGGCAAGTCCGGGGAGGATTGATTTACGCCCTCCGGAAAAGCCGGCAAAATAATGGGGCATAACCACACCAATAGTAATCAGAAAGTCGCAGTCAATTGCCAAATGATTGATTTTACAGTCATAGCCGCTACTGGTTTTGCCCAGATTGACAAGGGATGCCTCATCTGTGGAGATATGGTTAACAAAACGAAAGCGTTTTGTCATTTCTTCCCCATAAATTTTGGCGTTCAGTTCCGGTGACTGGGGAGGATGTATTCCTGTCGCAATGACAAATGTGACCTGGTTGTCTTCTTTGCCGGCCTTTTTGAATACATCCAGCAGGGGAGGAAAAATGGCCTCATAGGGAGTGGGTCTTGTTTCATCGTTTACCACGACAGTAATACTTTTGGGTTTACGATCCTGAAGCATTTTCAACAAGGCGTCTGTTCCTGTCGGGTTTTCCAGGGCTTTCGCTACTGCCTCTTTTGGGTTGGGCAAGCCTGGTAGGTCCTGTGGCATAAGGGTTAAGGCATTAATTCCGTCTGGAAGCTCAAAATTTTTTACTCCCTTTCCATAAGCGAACGCATAGCTTTGACTCATATATGCTCCTCAACACGAAAAAATTTTTGGAAGCCGATTTTTCATAAAACCAGTTTTAATAAAATGTTAAATGACTTTAAGGCAGAGTAGGATTATATTTATTTTTGGTAAAGGTTTTGTCTTCCCTTAATAAAAATTCTTTAATTTCAGATTTGGATTTTTAAAAATGATTAACTTGCAGAAGCTGCAATACTTTTGCGCCATGGTTGAAGAGGGAGGAATTCACAAGGCAGCCAGGCGTTTGGGATTATCCCAGCCGCCGTTGTCAATGGCCTTAAAAGAGCTGGAAAGGGATCTCAAGTGTCAGCTTGTCTTCCGCAATGGTAAAAACTGGATTGTTACTGAAGCGGGGATCAGATTATATGAGGAAGGTAGATCAATTTTGTCGCGCATGAAGGGCCTGGCAAATCGCATCGTCCAGCCACTTGACGAGGTGCGGGGAAATGTACGGGTTGGCTTTTCCACAAGCTGTGTTTCCATGTTTCAAAGAATTTTGCCCCGTCTGGCAAATGATTACCCTCTCGTCAGCTGTCAGGCGCTCTTTTCGGACAGTGAGAGACTGGCCAGACTTGTGAGGCAGAGAATGGTGGATTTGGCAGTCCTGTATCTGCCCCTGGAGGGAAAGGAATTTAATATCATACCTTTACAGGCTCAACGCCTGATGGCAGTTTTTTCCCGACTTCTGCCTATCCCCCCTGAAGGAGAAGTAAAGTTAAGCACTATTTGTTCCTGGCCTCTTATGATTCCCAGAAGATGGACTGGCGGAGGCATTTATGCGCTTGTTTCACATGCCTTGCAGCTTGCCGGACTTGAACCAAGAATCATCTGCACAAGCCAGGATACCCTGGTTCTTATGGATATGCTTGAAAGCATAGCGGCAGTGGCAATAATTCCCCAATGCGAAGCGGATGGGAAGCGGAATCTGGAGGAACGCTATATTGAAGAATTATCCGAATCGCTAATTCCCTCCATAGTCACGCTCAAAAATATCTGGCTATCCAATCCCGCCCATACCATAGTCTC
This sequence comes from uncultured Desulfovibrio sp., assembly GCA_964397795.1. Classification (GTDB taxonomy): domain Bacteria; phylum Desulfobacterota; class Desulfovibrionia; order Desulfovibrionales; family Desulfovibrionaceae; genus Desulfovibrio. Next base: position 4,691 of record CAYNKM010000130.1, read on the forward strand.
CATGCTGGTTGAGGATTATGGGTAAATATATAGTCGTTTTTATTTATTAATAAAAAAGCCATTTCCCCGATCAGGAAATGGCTTTTTAATTCTGATTAGAACAAGACTATCCCTGCCATTTCTCCATATGGACGGCGGTTTTATTAAAGCGGCTTTCCACTTTCCTGATATCCAGTTTGGGATGACCCATGACGATCAGGCCTATAGGGACAACGTTTTTAGGGAGGGACAAAAGATCCTGAAAATATTTCATCTTATCCTTGATGGGATATACTCCCGTATAGACTGCACCAAGACCCAGGGCATGCGCCGCAATCAGGATATTTTCAGAGCAGAGATTGACGTCAATAATTCCCATGCCTGAAATTTTTTCTTTTCCCCTGTTCAGACATACCAAAATTGCCATGGGGGCTTTGGCCACAAAAGCGGCATTGTTATTATCCGATCCTATTTTTTGCAATACTTCAGGATTGCGAATAACTACCAGTTCCCAGGGCTGTTCATTCATCGCGCTTGGGGCCTGCATGGCCGCTTCCAGGATTAGCTGCAGATCTTCCTCGGATATTGGTTCAGACGTATAGGATCTTACGCTATGCCTTGTTTTCAGGGCAGTCATGGCATCCATTTTCTTTTCGGTTTCGGCTTTTTCGGCGGCTTTTACCGGCAAGGAGGAAGCGGCGATTCCTATTGAAGCGACAGATAAAACCTGTAAGAATTCCCTTCTTTTATTT
>CAYNKM010000131.1:0-5403 GCA_964397795.1 uncultured Desulfovibrio sp.
CTATGATTGATTCCACTTGTTCAAAAGCCCAGCGATGTGCATCCAGTCTCCGTTCAGATGGTAAACCAAGAGAACTTGGAAGAAGCCGTGGAGGAATAACAACAAAAATTCATTTGCTTTGTAGCGCGGAAGGCAAGCCTCTGGATTTTCTGTTGACAGGAGGTCAAACACATGACATCAAGGCAGCCCCCATCCTTGCAAAAAGAAATAATATTAAAACTCTCATTGGCGATAGGGCGTACGGCTCAGCATTTCTTCGCAATCTATTGGCCGAGCGAAACATAGAAGTTTGTATTCCACCAAAAAGAAATAAAAAAGTTAAAGAAGATTATGATAAAAAGCTCTATGAAAAAAGACATGTTATTGAAAATATGTTTGCCAGGTTGAAAGACTGGAAAGGGATTGCTTTTCGTGGGAATCGATGCGCTTACTCCTTTCATGCATTTGTTTCCATGGCGTTAATATTTATTTTTCTGAATGCAGACAGACCCTAAATGTCAAGAAACCTTGTATCAGCCCTCGCATTTGTAGATTTTGACAATTACGCAAATTTGCCCGCTTATGGCGTCACACCTAATGCAACACACGTTGAAATGGCCCTGGATAAACTGGTTGTGGATCTGTGGAAATGCTGTAGGGAAGAGTTGCCTTCTACCAATGAAATTGAGGCTCGCCTATACGGAGGGTGGTATGACAGGGAAAAAGGGGGAAAATCGCAAAGACTGGGAATGCTTGAAAAGGCAATAGCTCAATTACCAGGCTCATACAAGGGAATCCGGCTGCTTTTCAGACCTGTAAATTCCCTTCTTGCGTCACAGCTGCTGCCCATACGCCTTGAGATTCGGAAGGAGCCATTACGGCTAAAAATAACGGCTGACATGCTGGCAAGGTGCGCATGCCCCGACCAATGCATGACCAAACTGGTGGCTGACTGGCAAAAACATGGCTGCTCCCACTGCGCAGTGCCAAAAGAGGAAATTTTGCAGAGAATCACCCAAAAGGCTGTTGACACCGCAATTGTTGCGGATCTGGTATATGCGGTTGGGCTTGAAAGAAGCAAGCTGCTTGTTTTAGTATCCAACGATTATGACATTTTGCCCGGAGCGCTGTATGCGGAAGCCGGGGCGATTCCTTTCAGGATAATCTGCACAAATGAAAGGTGTGCCCTAAGCCTTGAGGTTAAAGAATCCACGCTTTATATTACCGATGGGCTATCCAGCAAAAATCAGCGGACCCGGTCGTGAACAGGCGCAGGACAGGAAAAATTTACTATGCAATGGCCAAACAGTACGGAAAATCGCACGACATTTGAAAATATTAAAAAGGATATAACCGATTTCGCCAACTATAATACTGCCCGCTTTTCTTTCCCCGAGACGGACATTATGGAAGCTGCCTGGAATGACAGGCGCGAGATGAAATCGGCGCGATTTAAAGTCAATAACGGCATCCTTCAGGATGTGGAGTATGATAATGGGAGAACCGCCTCCTATGCCGATTTCCTGGCCTCGCCATATATGGCGGATTTGTCTTTCGCTGCTTACCAGATATGTAGCCGACCCTGGGATACTGATAATTTTGTCCCTGAAAAGGCTCAATACGAGGAGAGGACGGGAGATATAAGGGCCCTGATAGACCAGCGTCATGGCGAGCTCCAATCCGGAAAAAGCGATATGGACAGCACGGTAATCGCGTTTGTCCGCGCAAATGCCGGCAGCGGTAAAACCTGCTCCATGCGCAATGCGGCGAAAAAATGCGCAATGGAATGGTCGCCTGGCAAACCTCTTTATTTTTATATTGATGCCCAGGCAAGGAGCCTTTCCCGCATAGAGGAGGCGATAGCCTATGAGACATCGCTTCTTAGCGTGGCCTTTCAGCCCAGGGCTCTGCATGCGCTGGTCCGCAACATGCTCATTGTGCCCATAATAGACGGCTTTGACGAGCTCATAGGCTCTGGCGGTTATGAAGAGGCATTCCTTTCACTGGCCACCCTCCTCGCGACTCTTGAGAGCCAGGGATTGATTGTTGTAACCGGTCGCTCCACCTTTTATGACGACAATATCATGCGCCTGGCATCCAATGCCCAAAACAGGACTGGCAATCTGAATTATATCCTTGAAGACATGATGCTGCTCCCCTGGGGCCTGGATGATATAAGAATTTTTGTCAACAATAAATATGGTCCTACTGAAAAAGGCAACAAATTAATCAATATTTTTGAAAGGCTTTACAGCCAGGATTCCCTGCGGGAGCTCCTCTCCAAGCCTTTTTACGCGGTCAAGCTTGCTGAAGCTCTCGCAGAAAAAGACAGACCTGGCCTTACGCAAAATAGCGCCCGTGATATAATTGAGCTTATCATCAACAGCTACCTTGAACGCGAAGCGAATGAGAAGTTTCTGGATCGCTCAGGGCAACCAATGATTGGCATTGAAGTCCATAAAACCATTCTCAGGGAGCTGGTTCTGGAACTGTGGTGGCAGGAACAGCGCGTTATTGAGCGGGATACACTCGATTCCATTGGGGAAATGGTTCTTGAGCAATACGATGTAAAGGCATCCCTGTGGCCGGCCATCAAAACAAAAATGTGGTCCTATTCCTTCTTTGGAACATCAGACAACAAGCGATGGAAAGAATTTGAAAATCAGCTATATTACAACTTTTTCCTGATGCGGGCCATACCTGAAGTCATCGAGGAATCTGATGACTTTACCTTGCGGAAGTTTCTGGAAAGATCCCTGCTTGACGATTCAGTCATGGAATTTCTGGGACCAACGCTCAAGGAAGCTCCCAGACCTCACGCTCTTGCTAAAAAGCTGGAGAAAAGCATCCGCAAGGCTCCTGCCGGAAGCCAGGGCAAACGCAATGCAGGCGCTCTTCTTTCCGAGCTTGTGCAAATTTCCGACAATGCGTCATTTGAAATAAATGACATGCTGTTTCAGGGGTGCCGATTTGACAGGCCAGTGAAAAATTTGCGCCTTATAAACTGCGACCTTATTGGTTGCGAATTGTATGCGCCATTTGAGGGATGCACTTTCATTAATTGCCGGATTATGGGGGCAAAAACTGGGACTGATTTCAATCTGGATGGGAGTCAGGTTGATGGCGATTGTCTTTTTGTGTTGAAGAAAGGGGGACAGCCGTCAAATGAAACGGATTTGACAGAGCTGGGGGCTACTGTGCGCGGTACGGCGCATATCCGGCCACTGGATGAGGCCCAGAAGAGACGGCTGGAGGTTCTGAAGAGGTTTTTTGACAAAACAGTCAAGCGATTGCAATTTTCACTGAAACCTGAACTGGAGATAAATCTCAGGGACATTCTGATTTCTTCTGAATGGGAGGAGTTGAAGCCAATTCTGGAACAATCCGGCATTCTCGAACGTCGCGATAGAGACAGGTCAGGGCCTGATCAATATCTTTTCACCCTAACAGAGGATCGGGAAGAAATAGTTCGCGCAATTATTCTGGATGAGCCTTGCGACAAGAGGAAAATCCGCGAATTCCGACAAATGTTTATGAAATTATGATACGGAACGGATGAAAAAAATTATAGCTCCGCAGAACCGGACAAACTGATATGCTGATAGGTCCTTTGCCAGACCTGCCACTTGATTTTATCCATTTCTTTGGAGGATTCTATAAGTGTAGGTATCTGAAATGTTTCAGCAGCTTGTTGGACATGGTATTCAGGGTGTTCATCCTTTTGAATAGGATTTTCTGATTTCATTTAATAAAGCTATGGCGGATCCAGCTTTTAATTTGGAAAACCACTATCGCAGGCTTGTTTCTGGATTGGATCACAAGAGCTTGCAAACTATAGATCGTATTTTCGCTATTATTGAATGCATGCCCCAGGATATCGAACGAAAAACCATCCTGTTCAAAATGAGGATCATCAGAAGACATCAGGAACGGAAAGGCGCCAGGAAAGCAGCCTTTTTAAGGTCAAGGCAAGTTTGGCATACTCAAAACCATTATCTATTAAGGGTCATGATTAGCAAACACTAGCCTTAAGGGTTAAAAAGCTAGTAATGACGAGGAAAAACAAGTATTCAAAACGTTAAAAAATTTCAGAGTCCAAAATCAGGCAAATTGTAAAGCTATTTTCCATCGATTTAACGGCCTCTCAAATTGCAGAAATTACCAGTTTGAATCGTAATACTATCAATCGTCATCTTACTGCCTTGAGGGAGAGAATTGCTTCCTTTTGCCAGGAGGAATCTCCAGTAAGTGGCGAGGTTGAAGTTGATGAAAGTTACTTCGGTGCTCGACGAGTTAAAGGTTTAAGAGGCCGGGGAGTGCGTTGCAAAACCATTGTTTTTGGCCTCTTCAAACGCAATGGCCGTGTTTATACCGAAATAGTTCCTGATTGCTCAAAACGCACTCTCCAAGGTATTATCAGGGGACATGTTTTCCATCGCTCCGCCCAAAAGGAAATCACGCATGTGATTTTCAAGCTTATTAGCGGTGTCCACCTGCTTCACCCTTACATGATCGCCCGCCAGCCTGCTTGGCCACAAGATCGCCCTGGCCCTGCTGCACCTGGCTGAAGACGCAGGCCAGATAACTCTTTCCAGAAGACGCGAAGCCCTGATCCCCCATTCTGATCCAGGCCGTAAGGCCCCAGGCGGCGGATGCCGCCGTTCGCGAAAACGGGGACTGACCAAACAAAAAAGCAAAGGACAAGACAAAAACACAAAAACCACAACACAACCCCGCCTCTGGTGAAGAAAAATAACGCACGCGCGCCGCGCCTTGGGGTTCTTCTTCCTTTCCGGCCTTACCCTTCATGATCGCCGCATGGCCCCGGCTTTCAGCCGCGTTCCCATTTCAGATCGCGCCGCCAATCCTCATCTTTCTGATACCGTTCTCTCACTCACTTCCTGTTTAGTCGTCCGCACGGACCCAGGATTTCCTGGCAATGACATACGCCCCGGCGTGCCCTGACCCCGCCAGGATCGCCGCAAGGCTCCATCCTCCTTGAAAATACCGCGCAGCCATATTCTGCTTCCTGAAATCGTCCACCCCATTCCACCGTCTTTCATGGCCGCAAGGCCCACACATTCACAAGACAATTTGCCAAAAAAAATCCTTGAACATCCGGCAGATACATTGACTATCCTTGATAAACGGGGCAATTTATTATATTTTAATTTGCAGACGAACTGGCGCTTTCTGGAGACATGAATGGAGTTTCAACCCGATTATTCAAAGCTGGCGTCCGCCAGACTGCCCCCGGAGGAACTGCAGGCGGCTTTCAGCACAATGTTGATGAACGCTGCAGCCATTGACTGCGGATCGGTGGTCGATCCAGATGTAAAGCGCGCGGAATTCGGCGAGTCCCTGGCCGTGAACCTGGCAATGGTGCGTCGTTTCTCGCCTTCCGACGAGAACCTGTACAGGGTT
>CAYNKM010000132.1:0-5379 GCA_964397795.1 uncultured Desulfovibrio sp.
CAATGAGCTGGAAAATGCCCTTTCTGAAGCTTTGGGCTCTTCCTACAGGGCTGAAAATTAATTAGGGAATCTGCTTTTATCAAACCGAGTTTTTGAAATTAATTTAATGGTGAGTATACAACTTTACTGAAAAAAAAATACAGTCTATATTTTGTAAAAAAGGAACAAGAAATTTATATTATTTTTTATTATTTAAAATCACGATTTGTCCTGAATTAATATTTTATTATCAGGCTATCCATACATTTTATAGGTTTCCATTCCCAGGCTTGCAAGGGAGATTAGTATGCAATCAAATCAAAAAAGGCAGGATGATGAACTTCTCCAGCTTGTGACGTTCAGTATTGGCGAGGAGGAGTTTGGAGTAAATATCCTCAAGGTGCAGGAAATTATCCGCACCATGGATATTACCAAAGTTCCGAGGGCTCCAGATTTTGTTGAGGGAGTCATTAATTTACGGGGAAAGGTTATTCCAATTATAGATTTACGCAGTCGGTTTGGCCTGTCTTCAAAACCTGAAGACAAGGATACCCGTATTATAGTTATTGAAATAAATAATATTATTGTAGGATTTGTGGTTGACGCGGTTTCGGAAGTCTTAAGGATACCCGCGGGAACGGTTGAACCGCCTCCGCCGGTAGTCGCAGGAGTAGATTCAGATTATATAAGCGGAGTGGGCAAGCTGAAAGAACGTCTTTTAATCATGCTCGATCTGGATCGGCTACTTTCCACAGAAGATATGGATATGCTCAATGCCATGTAGAGACAATAACTTTAAAAACCAGGCCTGCAGGTTACAAAGGATATAATCAGGCGGGAAAGTTGTATTTGAATTACACTATCCTTGTCTTGTTTATAAATAATCAGGGTAAACCCCAACTTGTCTAAATCAGGATAAAACTGGCTGAATTGGGTATCTTAAATCTCATATAAGAAAAAACTGATAAAAGATTAAGGTATGTTCAAAAAAATTTTGACATGCCTTAATATTTTTTGGGAATAAGTTAGATAGGCAGATAATATGTTGGATAAAATAAGGCTTTTAACGCCAGGGCCCACGCCATTGCCCGAAGAAGTCCGTCTTGCGCTTGCAAAGGACATGATTCATCACCGCAAAAAGGATTTTGAGCTGATTATGGAATCTGTTCAGAAAAAGCTGAAAATCCTGTTTGGCACGGCGCAGGATGTTCTTCCCCTGGCCTCATCCGGTACGGGAGCAATGACTGCGGCAGTATATTCCCTATTTGCTCCAGGAGAAAAGGTACTGGTAATTCAGGCGGGTAAATTTGGGCAAAGATGGGCTGAGATAGCCAAATCCCATAACCTGGACATAGTATCCCTCGATATTCCCTGGGGACAGGCTGCCAACAAGGAAGATCTGGAGATCATTCTGAATGAGCATCCGGATATCAGGGGAGTACTGGTTCAATTATGTGAGACTTCCACCGGGGTTTTACAACCGGTAAAGGAAATGGCCCAGGTTACAAGCCAAAAGGATGTCATCATTGTTGTGGATGGAATTTCCGGAGTGGGAATTTCTCCTTGTCCCATGGATGAATGGAAAATTGACTGTCTTTTAACAGGTTCACAAAAAGGATTGATGCTCCCACCTGGTCTTTCCCTTATCGCTCTGTCGGAAAAAGCCTGGAAAAGGGCGGAAAACCAGAAAGATATTTGCTATTATTTTAATCTTCCTGCGGAAAGGGCAATTCTGAAAAAAAATCAGACTCATTTTACCAGCCCGATTAATTTAATTGTAGGATTGGACGCAAGTCTTGATCTTCTTCTGAAAAATGGGCTGGAGGCCATATATCGCAAGCAATGGGCAATGACCATGCTTGTCAGAAAAGGGGCAATGGCAATGGGACTTGCGCTTCTGGCCAAAAAGGATTTTTCCTGGGGTATCACAGCCATTGAAATTCCGGAAGGTTTGTCTGGCCAGGAAATTTTACGTTTTGCCCAGGAAAAATATAATGTATATATGGCTGGCGGACAGGATAAACTGAAAAATAGAATTATCCGGATAGGACATATGGGATGGGTTGACTGGGCTGATTGTCTTGCTGGATTATATGCTGTAAACAGGGGCATAGTCAGTCTGGGAGGAAACGCTTCCAAAAACTCATTTATGGAAGATGCAATGGAGGCATATAACCGCGCTTATGAGGATTGGGGAAAACATTTTTAAAATTAATCCTCTTCCTGATAAAATGTGGATATGGATTCCTCTTGTCGCCAATCAAATCAGACTTAACTTAAGATATTAATATGCAAATAAAATGTCATAATTAAGTTAAAAAATGGAGTCGGTATGAGTGAAAGTCAGCGCTCTTCTGATCAACCTGTCTATCCAGAAGTGACCTTTTCGGCCTTTATTATTTCTCTTGCATCATCAGCCCTGGTTGGACTTGGCGAAGTTCCTGATCCTGGCTCGGGAAAAATTGCCCGCAATCTTGTTCTCGCAAGACATAATATAGATCTTCTTGAAATGCTCAAGCAGAAGACCAAAGGCGGAGTTGACGCCAATGAAGCGATTTTGCTTGACAATCTCCTGTGTGATTTACGCCTGAAATATGTTATAAATAGCGAACGTTAATATGAATAAACTGGAATGGGATCTGTAAATATGAAACCTATACGGGCAGGTCTTGTAGGTATAAGCGGATACGCTGGAATGGAAACGGCGCGACTTCTGGCACGTCATCCTTTAATCAAATTGAATATGGCTTGTTCCCGCACAGAAGCGGGGAAAAAACTTTCCTCCTATTATCCTTTTCTTGGCCATTTGCCAGGAGCGGATGTTAAAATATCCGTATATGATCCAGATAAAACCGCCGAATCCTGTGATTTGGCTTTTTTGGCAGTGCCGGCCGGTACAGCCATGCAAATGGCAAAGGATTTGCTTCAAAGGGGAGTAAAAGTAATAGATTATTCCGCGGATTTTCGATTGAATGACTATGATGTCTATAAAGAGTGGTATAAAAAAGATCACGTCTCTCCAGAATTGATCCCTGAAGCTGCATATGGCATACCGGAAATAAACAGGGAAAAAATTCGGAAAAGCCGACTTGTGGCAAATCCTGGCTGCTACCCGACAGCTTCCATTCTGGCTCTTTACCCTCTCCTGAAAAATAAATATATAAATACAGATAATATAATAATTGACGCCATATCCGGAGCTAGTGGCGCTGGCCGCAAAGCTACAATCCCCCTGTTGTTTGGAGAAATATCGGATAATTTCAGGGCTTATGGGATACCTGCTCATAGACATACTCCGGAAATAGAGCAGGAATTGGGGAAAATTAGCGGCGAGGATATTATTCTTTCCTTTACACCCCATATAGCGCCAATGAAAAGGGGAATTCTGGCAACCATCTACACTGAACCAATTGATAAAAGACTGCCTGTAAAAGTAATTAGGGAATTTCTTGAAGATTTCTGGAAGGACAGTCCCTGGATCCGGGTCTTGCCGGAAGGTCAACTTCCTGAAACCGCCAACGTTCAGGGGAGTATGTTCTGTGATTTGGGGCTTATCAAGGATGACAGGACAGGGCGGCTTATTGTCTTGTCTGCCATAGATAATTTATGCAGGGGAGCGGCGGGGCAAGCGATAGCCAGCGCCAATCTTATGATGGGTCTGGATGCGGATTCCGGACTTCATAATCTCTCGCCAATACCCTGATCTGATGGCTGCTTCCTTTTCTCAAAAAGATCGTGATATTTGTTCCAGTCTTTCAGATGGGATTGGAAAACTATTACAAGATCGCAAAATGCGCTTTATGGAGGTATGTGGAACGCATACCTGCGCCATTTTTCAAAGTGGTTTACGTTCCCTGCTTCCTGAAAACGTAATTCACATTTCAGGCCCTGGTTGTCCGGTTTGTGTGACTCATGAAGCCGAGGTCGCGCTCTTCCTGCAAATTGCCCGTCAAAAAAATACCATTATCGCCACTTTTGGAGATTTATTACGAGTTCCTGGTCCTGATGGAACGAGTCTTAAAAATACCAAGGCAGAAGGCGCAAAGATTTCTATTGTTTATTCTCCCCTGGATGCTCTGAAACTGGCCGAAGAAAATCCCGAATCTGAAGTTGTTTTTCTGGGTGTTGGTTTTGAGACCACCGCTCCCGCCGTGGCCGCAAGCATCATTACCGCTCAAAACAGAAAAATAAAAAATTTATCTGTCCTTTCAATGCATAAACTTGTTCCCCCAGCTATCAGGGCAATTCTGGAAAATGGAAATTCCCAAATAGACGCCTTTTTACTACCTGGTCATGTGGCGACAATCACGGGATTACATCCTTTTGAATTTGTAGCAAAGGAATATCATCGCCCAGGAGTTGTTGGCGGATTTGAACCTGTGGAAATTCTCTTTGCCTTGCGGATGCTGGCTGAACAATTACATAAACCTGAAATAAAAAATGCCTACACGAAGGCGGTTGCCAATGAGGGGAATACCAGGGCCAGATCGCTCTTGAATCAGGTATTTCATACTTCAGATACGAGCTGGCGCGGTTTGGGGAAGATTCCTCAAAGCGGTCTCTCAATCAGGGAAGAATTTAAAAGTTTTGACGCCATGAAAAGATTTGATCTAAAAATGCCCTCGGTTTCTCCCGGTATGTGCAGATGTGGACAAGTTCTTCAAGGTCTTATTTCTCCGCCTCAATGTCCACTTTTTGGTAAAAAATGTGTTCCCTCTGCTCCTGTTGGGCCATGCATGGTTTCAACTGAAGGAAGCTGCGCCGCTTTTTATAAATATGGAGGATATTAACAATGGAGCAAAAAATCCTGCTGGACGAGGGAAGCGGCGGTAGAGCATCGCAGAGACTAATTAATTCAATTTTTTTATCAAATTTTAAAAATAACTTTCTCGAAACCCTTGATGACGGAGCCGTGCTTCCGCAAATAAACGCCCCAATAGCCATAAGTACAGATTCATATACAGTCACTCCCCTGTTTTTTCCTGGCGGGAGCATTGGAGATCTGGCGGTAAATGGTACAGTAAATGATATTTCTTGTATGGGAGCTTTTCCCCTTTATTTAACCGCCAGTTTTATAATTGAAGAGGGACTGCCTGTATCAGTTCTTGAACAGGTTGTGAAAGATATGTCTTTGGCCTGTAAAAAAGCGAATATAAAAATTGTGACGGGAGATACCAAAGTTGTTCCGCAGGGAGCTTGTGATAAATTATTTATAAACACAAGCGGAATAGGCCAGATTTATGCCAAAAATGCGCCTTCCGGACATAATGCCAAACCAGGCGATATAATAATTGTAAGTGGATCGGTTGGAGATCATGGTCTTGCGGTCATGGCGGCCCGGGAAGATATCTCTTTTATAAGTACTGTCAGATCCGATTCCGCGCCACTGGCAGAAATGAT
>CAYNKM010000133.1:0-5361 GCA_964397795.1 uncultured Desulfovibrio sp.
CTTTTTGCGCCCATGCGAACTTGCCAGCTACCGGAGATTTAGCCATTCAATTTTTGGCTTGCTTCTGAATGGTATCCTTTTATATGAAACAGAGGGCTTACCTAGCATCAGGGCGCCATAGATCCGATTCCCATCCGGAAGGGTCAAGCCTTTGGGAACTTCCACGCCACACACAACAGTAAAAATGCCGGCCCAGCAGGACGCCAGACCGAATGAGGGTAGCGCCAGTTCGAGGGTGGCAAGGACTGTGGCGCAGTCCGCAGATGAGAGCGGGATGGCCTCGGGAGCGTGAGCGATAAGCACACAGGGAGCGCCGCGAAAAATCCTGTCCTTGCCTGGAATGATGCTATTAATGACCTGCGGCAATAGCCCATGTTTGTGCATGATTGCTATCGTGGCCTGGGAAAGCTTTTCCACATTTTCTCTGCCGTTTATTGCCATCCAGGAAATCTGCCGTGAGTTGGAGCTGGTTGGCGCGTAGGAGGCAATGTCAATTATCTCCTCGAGAAGCTTTTTATCCACTGGCTCCGGTTTATACTCTCGCAACGAGCGGCGCCGCTTGATCAGATCCGTGATTATTTTTTTGTCGGGAGCTTTGAGCATCGGCTCAAGCAGTGTGGGATTATGTCCGTCAAGGGTGATGGATGCGGTGGGGCAAATTGCCTGGCAGTGTCCGCAATGAATGCATTTGTAGCAGCTTGCAGGCTCAATGAGGGGAAAATCACGCATCTCGATTATGGATTAAAGGCAATCTTTGGCACATAATCCACACTTTATGCAGGTCTCCCGATTAACCGAAAATTCCACTGCTTCCATTTTGCCCTCCTTCCGCATTGTCAATAAATTATTGTATATACAAGTATGTTTTAAAAATACAATTAAACAAATATCTTTCAAGAGAAATTTGATGAGATCTTGTCCAGCAAATTGTAGAGGCGCTGGTAATCATCTTCCCCAAGACGCGCTTTCATCTCGTTCTGCGCTTCTTCCCAGGCTTTTCTCGCTTCTGCAAGCATAATGATTCCAGCCGGCGTCACTTCAATATTCGTGCGACGGGGATCAGCAGAAGACGCGGAGGCGCTGACAAGACCCCTGCGCTTCAGCTTTTCCACATTTCTTGTCACAGTTGTCTGATCCATACTCAAGGCGTTGGCAATGTCGGAGAGACAGGGCTGCCCCAGATTATCAATGCAGCGCAACAGACAGTACTGTGTGCTTTTCAGGCCGGCCTTCCTTATGAAAGAATCGTAGATACTTGTGACTATTCTGTCCGTCTTCCTGATTTGCAGGCACATGCATGTGGTCTTGTACTGGCTGCCATCCATTCCATTGTCTCCAGTCGGATTTCATTTCCATTCGATATCGGGGAAGGGCCTGAAAGGAATCCTTTTGTAGCTGATCTCGGGTTTACCAATCCTCAGTGAACAATATAATTTGAGTTCGTTTGGCTCAACCAGTCCGGCTGGCAATTCCCTTTCATAAATTTTGATCAGCCTGAATAGACAATCCCCGATACGTTTCATTCAATGTATGCGTATATTCTCATTCACAACAAAACTTGCGATTTCCAGATATGGACCTTTCCATGTTTTTCTCACCCGAATCAGGTAAAGGCGAACTGACGAATAGAATATAATTGTATATGCAGATATTTTTCCTGTCAAGTCGCTGCCTTTTTTCAGATTGGCGTCACATTTTCCTGATTTCAATAATTAAAAGTTCTGGATTAATCCGACCGGTCGGTATATAAGCAGTTTATGAAAAAGAGTGAGAAATCAAAATTAACGCATGACAAAATATTTAGGGCGGCAGGAGAATGTTTTGCGCAGAAGGGATATTCTGGTTGCTCGATGCAGGATATTGCGGAAAGAGCTGGCGTAAGCAAAGGGGCCTTGTATGGCCATTGCAGCGGCAAGGAGGAATTATTCAAACAGATAATCATAAGGGAGCATTCAAAAGGGGCCATGCGCGCCAAGAAAGCCGCCGAAAACGGGCCATATATCGAGGCCATCATAACTTACATGAAAGAGTGCATCCAGGATTTTGGCTTTCCTGTTGATCATCGTCTCTGGATTGAAGCCCTTGCGGTATCATCCCGGGATGAGGTGATGCGGCAGGCCTTTATGGAAAGCGAAAAGGATGCACGATGTTTTTTCAAGCAATTGATTCAGAAAGGGATTGAAACAGGCGAAATTGACGCCAGTATTGATGTGGAAGGCGTGTCCATTCTGCTTTTTGCTCTTGGGGATGGCATTATCGCGAGAATTGCCGACGATCCGGAATATGATTTTCAAAAGCATTTCGGAGTTTTTGAATCAGTGGTCAGAAACACCCTGCGCAATGCGGGACAAGGCAAGTAGTTTCAAGGAGAAGGATAAATGAAAAACCGGGGAAAAATGTTGGCGGCCGAATTTGTAACCACAATGCTTGTGTTTGCATTTTATACAGGCAATGTTCTGGCCCAGGAGCCGGAAAAGGAGTTCACGAACAGTATTGGCATGGAATTTGTGCTTCTGCCGGCAGGCACTTTCATAATGGGCGAAAATGAGCCTCTGTCTGAAGGCAAGGGCGATGAACGACCTGCTCATGAAGTGACAATAAGCAAGCCCTATTATATTGGACGCCATGAAGTGACACAGGGGCAATGGCAGAAGATAATGGGCTCCAATCCGTCAAGACACAAGGGAGAAAACAATCCTGTTGATTCCGTCTCCTGGAATGACGCGCAGGAGTTCATCAAAAGGCTGAATGAAAAAGAAGGAGGCAATCTTTATCGCCTGCCAACCGAAGCCGAATGGGAATATGCGGCAAGGGGAGGAATGCCAACACGTTATTTTTTTGGCAATGATCAGACAAAATTGCCGGATCATGCCTGGGTGACACGCAATGCCGGAGGAACTACCCATCCAGTGGGCACAAAAAAGCCCAATCAATATGGCATCCATGATACTTCGGGAAATGTTCGCGAGTGGGTCCAGGACTGGTATGACGATGATTATTACTCAAGAAGTCCCAAAGTTGATCCTGCTGGCCCTGAAACAGGCTATGGAAAGGCGTATCGGGGTGGCAGCAAGGATGGTGCGGAATTTCCCACCAGATCATCCTACCGCTGGCGGGAGACTCCGGATACGATAGAGCAGAATCTTGGGTTCAGGCTGGCAAGGAGCATACCGGAAAAATAATTCTTTGGCAGAGTCTATAAAGATTTACTGTATGTCAGGAATACAGATAACGGTATATGGCTTTGGCGTGGGAACACGAGGGATCTTACGGCCAGTTGTTGCCGCAAAAAATACTTTAACAGAAAAAGGGGAAAGGACATGTCTATGACCAAAACAATAAGGCTGATTTATCCGCAATGGCAAGGTGGGCAAATATCCCGCTGGATCCAGGAAATAAGCGATCCGGAGCTGGCAGCCCGCGGCTATTATCTGGGCTCAATGCTGCTTGATTTTCTGGCGCCAGCCACAAATATGGAAAAATATACCGTCCCTGTCTCGCTTAATCCACATGAACGGACTGTGACAGATGGCGTTCTGGACAGGGACATAATTGCCGAACAGACACAGGCAGCGCTTGATATATTGAAAGTGGTAAACCCCGACAAAATTGTCACCCTGGGTGGTGAATGTTCGGTGAGCGTTGTTCCCTTCACATGGCTTATGAGAAGATACGATGGTGACGTCGCCATGATCTGGATTGATGCCCATCCCGACATTACGCTTCCCGGTGATGTATATCCAGGATATCACGCCATGGCCGTGGCTGCGACCATGGGTTTGGGCGACAAGAAGATATTGGCAAAATTGCCGGCAAAATTCTCCGCAGACAAAATTCTCCTGGTAGGACTGCGCGACTGGGAAAGGGACGAGATTAAAGCAAGACAGGAAGAATTGGGCCTGAGTTACCTTTCGCCTGAAGATGTGGCAAAGGACAGCTCAAAACTGAGCGAATGGTTACAGAGTTGCGGGGCTTCAAAAGTGGTTATCCATCTGGATCTGGACGTGCTTGATCCTGCGGAGATAATTCTGGCCGTTGGAGTTTCCCCGGAAGGAATGAAACTGGCCGAGGTTGTGCGCGTGATTAATGATATTGCCGCCCAGAAGGATCTTGTGGGTATTACCATTGCCGAAGCCATGCCCCGCAAGGACATTATTCTTCAGAACATGCTGGCCAAACTTCCCCTTATACAATAAAAGTAATTTGGGCGAGAAGCGGGCGGTAATGCTTTATCTGAAGGGGTCCGTATGTTTGCGGGATGCCTGTATAAGGAGAGTCCTCAACTGAATCTTCCGCATCGCGTCGCTGCTTATTCCTCAAAAAATGACTTGCGTCATAATCTTCCGTAAGTATCGAGAGTACCATTTTTTTTTGGCCCGCAGGGGTGGAGAGGGTGTATGGCCAAATAGTCACATTTTGTATTTGATTTAACCTAGTATGATTTTTGCATAATTTCTGGCAAACCGTCAGGAATGTAAAATTTTCCCATGTACTCGATATATAACAACATGATGGCCTTACATACGGCCAATACGCTTAACTCCCATTACGGGCGTCTTGCCACATCTGTCGAGAGACTCTCGACCGGCTTGCGCGTCAATTCGGCTGCGGATGATTCGGCAGGATTGGCTATCAGGGAGCTTATGCGCGCGGATGTGGCCGCATTGAACCAGGGACAGAGGAACGCCAATGACGCAATCTCCATGATTCAGGTGGCTGATGGCGCACTCGGCATAATTGATGAAAAGCTGATCCGGATGAAGGAACTGGCCGAACAGGCGGCCACTGGCACATACGATTCCACGCAAAGGCTTATGATTGATTCAGAATTTCAAGCCATGGCCTCCGAGATTGATCGCATAGCCAATGCGACCGATTTCAACGGGATCAAGCTGCTTAACGGCTCGCTTTCGGGCGCGCATGAGGGAAGCGGGATCAATGCGAAAGGCCGAATAAAAATTCACTTTGGCACGGGCAATGATTCTGCGGAAGACTATTATCATGTGGATATCGCCGACTGTACCACAAAAGGGCTGGGACTGCGCGATCCCCTAACAGGAGTCAAGAAGCCGGAAACAATTCAGGGCGCGGAATGGCTGTTAAATGAGGCCACCATTGACTGGGATAACAACACGGTAAAGTTGGAAATACCTAGACGCATAGCCGGACCGGACAATACCCTGACTGCTAATCCCAGGGAACAACATCCCGCAAGTCCGCAGGCGGTTTCCAATATGCCTGGTTTTGACTATTACGCGCTGCCTGTGGGATTGATCAACATTACTGCCACGTCATGGAGCCCTGACCAACTGGCTACACACAAGCCCCATATAAACCTCTTAACCAAGGATGGAATTCAGC
>CAYNKM010000134.1:0-5329 GCA_964397795.1 uncultured Desulfovibrio sp.
TTGCGGGTAGAAAACTTTTGTTCACAAAAGTTGTCATCCCCCAGAAAAACAACACATGGTTTGAACAGAGCGAAATTTAATAAACCTCATCGGACAATCTGGGCCGTGCCAGTTTTGTAATCCTTTTTCTCAGACATGGACTTGCCAATGCCCAATTCGCTTTAATCGGGGATTCCTGTTTTTGAAAAGGTCGGCAGCCTGTGCTTTCATATTTGCCACGTCCGCTCTCCTGACAATAAGACCAGAGGACTTGCAAGTCGCTTTATAATCGACATCATGTTTGTATGACTATTCCTCCCCATGACGCATGCCTGAAAGCCCCTTATTGCCAAGGATAACACGGAAAGTTATACTGGTTTTTACTGGTTGCCAATCCGAATAAATTATATACCGGAGAATTAAATGCGCATAATTTCCGGCACAGCACGCGGCAGGACATTAAAAACCGCCGTAGCGCCAGGTTTAAGGCCAGCTATGGCAAAAACGCGAGAAGCCCTCTTTTCCATGCTGGAAGCCCGCGGAGTGATTTGGGAAGACAGTACGGTGCTGGATCTTTATGCCGGTTCGGGAAGTCTTGCCCTGGAATGTGTCAGCCGGGGAGCAAAAATGGCCTGGCTTGTCGATAATTCAAAAGACGCCTGCGCTTCCATAAAATATAACATTGAAGCGCTGGAAATGAATAACGAGTGCAGGGTTTTTGATATGGATGTTCTGCGCTTTTTGCGTTCCCAGACTCCTTTCCGGTTTAATATAGTCTTTATTGATCCTCCTTACCGCCGCAATCTTGCCACCGCCACTCTCGAGCTTCTTGGAAATGGCTTATGGCTTGAAAAAAACGCTTTTATAATATGCGAAGCTGAAAAAAATCTGCAAATGGAAATTCCGGATTCTTTTGAATCAGTCACGGCAAAAGATTTTGGCCAGACAACCTTGCATATCTGGAATTTCAAATGAAAACGGCCCTGTATCCCGGCACTTTTGATCCGCTCACAAATGGCCATGCAAGCCTGGTAAGAAGAGGCTGCCAGGTCTTTAATCATGTTATTGTCGCGGTGGCGAGTGACACCCAAAAAAATACCCTCTTTTCATTGGAGGAAAGGGTCGAGCTGGCGAGGGAAGCTTTCAGAAATAATCCCTGCGTAAGCGTGGAAAGCTTTACCGGCCTGACTGTGGATTTTGCCCGTAAAAAAGGCGTAGATGTTATCCTGAGGGGATTAAGGGCTGTTTCCGATTTTGAATACGAATTTCAACTGGCCCTCATGAACAGACGTCTGCAACATGATATCCAGACAGTTTTCCTTATGACCGATTACCAATGGCTCTATATCAGTTCTACCATAATCAAGGCAGTGGCAAGCCAATGCGGCGATATAAAGGGACTTGTTCCGGAAAATGTGCGAAAGGCCCTTGCGGCAAAATTCGGCTGCTCTCCAAAATAATACCTATGTGAATAGGTCTCCATGTCATGTGAGGTTTTGATGAATATCTTTAAATGTCTTTTCCTTTTTCTAATCATCAACATTATCCAGGGGTCTATTGTGTTTGCTGAAGAAAAAATTTTGCCAAATGAAACAGTCGTCAACATTCCAGGGTCAATGGGCAATCTGTACGGGCTTATGGCTTTGCCGGATCTCACTGAAGAAGGTCAATGCCCCATGGTTATTTTCTGTCATGGTTTTAAGGGGAGTCTGAACTATCATCTCTGGCCGCCAATTATAGAAATCCTGAATGCCAACGGAATAGGCACCCTGCGCTTTGATTTCGGCGGCCTGGGTAAAAGCGGAGGCGAATTTGTGAATATGACTGTCCCCGGAGAAATTGATGATCTTATGAGCATTATTTCCTGGGTCAGAAGTCAGCGACATACGTCCGGAATTTCTCTTGTGGGTCATTCCCAGGGCGGCGTTGTTTCCGGAATGACCGCTGGACGCTGTGGCGAGCAGATCGCAAGCCTGGTGCTTCTGGCTGCAGCAGCGGTATTGAGGGACGATGCCTTAAGAGGAAATACCCAGGGGACAAGATATGATCCCTGGCATCTGGATCAGGATTGGTATCCCCTGCACGATACTTTCAAGCTGGGACGAGCATATATCCAGACCGCGATGAATCTCCCAATTTATCAGACGACCGCGCATTATAAAGGCCCTGCCCTGATTATAAACGGCATGGCTGATCAGGTCGTACCCTATACTTATGGCCAGAGATACAAGGAAATCCTGCCCCAGGCGGAACTTATAATTGTGCCCGGAGAAGACCATGGGTTCACCATCGCTCCAAATTATATTGTCAATCTGACTGCCGCCTGGCTGATAAACCAATTAAAGCCAAAAAACAGATAATCACTTTAAAATGCCTCCCCTTCCCGTAATCTGTCTGGCCGGCCCCACTGGGGCGGGAAAGACCGCCCTGGCCCTCGATATTGCCGAAATTCTGGGCTGCGAAATTATTAATGCCGATTCCCGGCAGGTATATAAAGATTTCCCCATTGTAACCGCCCAGCCGGATGAACAGGAAAAATCCCGGGCGCCACATCATCTCTACTCCTTTTTGACGACTGATAAAAAGCTGGACGCGGCGGGATGGGCGAAAATCGCTTATAAGAAATCAAAAGAAATTCATTCACGGGGAAAGCTGCCTCTTTTAACAGGAGGCAGCGGGTTTTATTTTCAGGCGCTTTTGTCATGCCTTGCGGCCATTCCACCTGTCCCTGCTGAAATTTCCGCTCATTATGCCCAACAAATTCAATCTTCAGGATCTCCGGCCGCATATGAGAAACTGAAACAAATTGACCCCGATTATGCCCTGAAAATTCATCCCAACGATAAACAGAGAATACAGCGAGCTCTGGAAGTATATGCCGGAACCGGCAAGACCTTTTCCTGGTGGCATAAAAAAGCAAGACCAGAAGCACTCTGCAGCGGCCCTCTATTTGTGCTTGATTGCCCTCTTTCAGAACTTGAACCGGTATTAAAAGCCAGAATCAAGGTAATGCAGGAAAAAGGCGCGATCAAAGAAATCATAAACGCCTGGAAAAACTGTCCAGACTCCTCATCTCCAGGCTGGTCAGGAATTGGGTGCAGGGAAACTCTGGAATATCTTATGGGAAGACTGGATCAAAAAAATTGGGAAAAAGAATGGCTGGCCAATACCCGCGCCTATGCCAAAAGACAATTAACATGGTTCAGAGGCAGAAAGGAAACAATCGCCATAAGACCCGGGGATATAAAAGCCATTCTTTCACATCCCCGGGTCTTGCAACTTAAATAGCCGGGACAATCTCAAAATAATAAAAGCCGGTTTAAACAATTACGGGGGCAACTATTTCTTAAGACGTCTCGACGTCTCTTTCTGAAAGGGAACATGATCGGGCTCACGCTGAAATTGCCTTCGGGTGCCAGATTTTAAAGCGATAATACCAGTCGGCCAACAAGATAGTCCGACTTCCCTGTTGATGCCGAAAACCTCCCGCGTACCAGCTATCCCCCAGTCATTTATGTACTTGCCCCCACTGCACTTGAGCGCATTTCATGACAGAGAACTCTCTGCTATCATCCATAGGTCTTTTCCGCTTCCATTCCCCTGGGATAAAAGAGGCAATGCGGAATTCGCCCGGGATGGCGATTTTCAGCATTGATTTAAAATTCGGAATACATTTCAAAATTAATAAAGCTGATTTTCCTGCTTCTGGACTTCAACACATAAAGGCGGATAACCTTGGATCAATAATTTTTGAGACAAGGGCGGATTTTTCATATTGACTTGTCCTGTTTATATATTTTTATATACTGATAATAAAGATTTCGCATATGCTTATGAATAATACCTTAACCGGCTTGACGTAACCAGCTGGGTAGAATAGACTTGATATAATTCTGTTTATTCGCGTAGGTGAACTTCTGTCTTTATTGGGAAGACAAAATCTTGGGCCTCTGTTTTTTAATAAGGACAAGCACATGAGGAAAGGCAAAATTATGCTCCTGTTTGCAGAATTGGCTGCAGCACTGTGCGCACTGATGGTTCTTATGCCGGATTGCGTCTTTGCACAGACCTTGGAGCCTACTGATAGCGGCGCTCCATCTGCCATTGTCATTTTTCCGGTAGGTGAGAAACCGAACCCGGCTGCGGCAGGAATGGCGCCTGTCGCTTTTAACCATGTTGTACATGAAAAATGGATGTCCAGGGAAAACAAGGATTGTATTGTATGTCATCATACGGGAGACGCGATCGCCTGTACCAACTGCCATACCGTTCAGGGCTCGCCTGAATCGCATAATGTGACTTTATATCAGGCCATGCATGAACTTAATATAAAACCGCGCAAGGACAATACTCCCAACAGCTGCGTAAGTTGTCATGCGGCGCAGACGAAGGAAAGAAATTGCGCCGGATGTCATGCCCAGCTTGTACGAAATGCCCGTACCAAATCTTCCTGGTGCAAAGTTTGTCATACTATCACACCATCCATGACTGTGGATCAGATGCAGGCAGGCATGAATAATAAATTATCTGACCGGGCAAATGAACAGCTTGGGGCGGAAACAGCCCTTGCACGTATGCCAGTATCCTACTGGTCTCCAATGGCCGGACCTTATAAGGTGGATATTGATACTCTGAAAGGGAAATATGAAGGCGCGATGTTCAATCACCGTCATCATGTTCAATCCATGCAGGATCGGATTCAGCCTTCGCGTCTGGCAGGCGCTTTTCATACCCAGCCAGCCACAATCTGCATGACCTGTCACCACAACAGTCCCGCAACGGCCAGACCGCCCAAATGCGTAAGCTGCCATACAGTCGAAATAGACCGTCTTAATCCTGGGCAGCCCCGTCTTATGGCGGCGTATCATCTTGAATGCATGAATTGTCATACTGACATGCAGGTGGTCAGACCGCGCAATACAGACTGCACAACCTGTCACAAGCTTCGTCCTGTCAAGGGCTTCGCAAATAAGGAGGAATGATTGTATGGATCGAAGAAAATTCCTTGCGCTGCTTGGAACCTCCGGCGCGGCGACTGCCCTTGCGGCTGCTGGAGAAGTTAAGGCGGCAACTCATGCCTTTCCCTATTATAAAGACAGTTTCGGGGTTTTACACGATACGACCCGCTGTATTGGCTGCAGACGCTGTGAAGCGGCCTGCCAGAAAGTGAACAACTTGCCTGAACCGGAAAAACCATTTACGGATCTTGAAGTTTGCAATACCAAAAGGCGCGTTACCGCCTATCAATGGACTGTTGTCAACAAGTATCAGGTCAACGGAAAACCCTTTTTCCGTAAATTGCAGTGCTTCCATTGCAATGATCCGGCTTGCGCCGCATCCTGCTTCACAA
>CAYNKM010000135.1:0-590 GCA_964397795.1 uncultured Desulfovibrio sp.
AAAAAGGTATCCCGGGAGGCAGAAGAATCGTACTGGTTAGTTCCGGGGCGGTAGCGGCAGGCAGGGCAATCCTTAGGGCTGCCGGAAAAACTGAATTTGGCAATTATAAAAAAGCCAAACAGGCTATAGCCAGCGTGGGTCAGGGGCAATTGATGAGTAAATGGAGTCATGCCTTTGCCCAATATGAAATAATAACAGGACAAATTCTTCTAACCAGGGAAGATTTGCGATCGCGTAACCGCTTCCAGATGGCGACAAACACATTTTCCACATTGCTTGACTGGGGGGTTATTCCCATTGTCAATGAAAATGATTCAGTTTCGGTAACCGGCCTTCAATTTGGCGATAATGATTGTCTTGCAAGCTTGCTTGTAAATCTAGTTGAAGCGGATCTTTTTATAAACTTGACCTCGGCCAGGGGAGTATATGCGTCAAGCCCCAAAGATGATCCCGATGCGATCATATTAAGGGAAATAAGGAACATAGGCCAGATCGATATTGACAGTATGTGCGGCTGCAAAACGGATTTGGGCAGCGGCGGGATGCATTCCAAATTACTTGCCGCGAGACGGGTCGCCCAGATTGGCGTT
>CAYNKM010000135.1:600-5264 GCA_964397795.1 uncultured Desulfovibrio sp.
AAATTCGCTTATTGACTATCTGGAGACGATAGGGGTGAAATTCGGGGCGAATCTGCCAGACGCAAATTCTGGCTTGCTTATCAGTCTGAACCTTCCGGAAGCATAGAGGTTGATGAAGGCGCGGCAAACGCCTTGATAAATGACGGCAGAAGCCTGCTGCCCGGGGGCGTTCTTTCCGTACTGGGTAATTTTGACAAGGGCGATCTTGTCCGCGTTAAATTTCAGGGGAAAAATATTGGCGCAGGATTTAGTAATTATAATAGCGACAAGCTGGCAGAAATTTGCGGATTAAAACGTCATGAGGTGGCGGCGATTCTGGGGAAGGCAAAATATCCGGATGTGATTCACAGGGATAATCTTCTCATTGACGCGGCTCTTTCCGAATAGATTCAATTTTATTTAGCGTTTCTTTTGCCAGTTCGCTTACAGAACTCGTCCGCAATTTGTGGTTTTCATAAATTTCACATTCATCTTTTATTTCAGCATCCGCCAGTTTGCGCAGAAGCGGCGCGGCCATCAAATCGGGTTTTAATTGGCCAAGCGCCCAGGCGGCCATCCCTTTGCAGATGTTATCCCGATCTTCAAGACCTTTAATAAGCCAGGGTCTGGATTTTTCCGCCAGGTCAGGTCTGTGGGCGGCAAAGTTTCCGATCGCCCAGTAGCAGGATCGTCTTAATATATCATTGTCGCAGTAATTGTCGTCATAACCCAGATCAATAATATAGGAAATGAGAATGTTTCTGTATTCCTGGGCAAGCAGCGGCGAAGCCGCGAGGCTTTCAGAAAAGGCGAAGGGAATTCCCCAGCCAATATTTCCGGATTCCTCGCTCAAATGCCACATAAAACGCCGGATTGCTATTCTGGCTTTTTCCGTTTGCGTGAGAGCCAGCTTGGCGAGAGTTTGCCCCAGGGCATAAGCTGCCCGATGCGAAACAAGATTATTAAGGGGGAGCAGGGAAAAAAGGGGACTTACGCTGCTGTTCCCTCCGGAGATAATTTCCGGAAGATATTGCTGCCAGTTATCCCTGCTCAGGTAACTATTAAATTTCTTTTTGTTTGCGGAAAATGTGGCCATAAATCGAATCCTGAAAAAATATATTTTTAATTAGGATATAATTTAAATATAAAACCCCGGAATTTGCCGGGGTAATGGAAAATTTATTGCAATATCTGCAGGCTTTTTACGTCTATTTCGGAATTTCTTCCAAAGTCCTTGTCAACTTCGCCATAAATGC
This sequence comes from uncultured Desulfovibrio sp., assembly GCA_964397795.1. GTDB lineage: Bacteria > Desulfobacterota > Desulfovibrionia > Desulfovibrionales > Desulfovibrionaceae > Desulfovibrio. The sequence continues at coordinate 1,836 of CAYNKM010000135.1, forward strand.
GCACCGTGTTGTCAGGCGTGACAGTCAGGCCGCGAAAATCCTCATCGTCAATATCAATGGTAATCTCGCCTGTCGCATCCCTAAAAAGATATTTATCGCCTTTGATGCGTTGCACGATTTTTCCCGTCAGGGTAACAGGGGAATCATCCCGCATATTTTTAGCCTGCTTGACAGTGCATTCATTGTTCTGGCCAGAACCGCTGAAGCCTCCCATGGTTTTGGCATTTTGACCGTCCACAAAGGCGGCCTGGGCGGGAACAGAAAGCAGGAGCGCCAATAAGGCTGTTAATAAAATACGCATCAATTTCCTCCTTTTTAAATTTATAATTATTGTCAATATGATATTATTTAAAGCCGATTAAATATAGTTTGTCAAATTGGAAGTTAAACTATTGACAATAAATTTAATTTTTATTTCAATTTTATAATATTTTCACATTTACAGGTCTGGGTAAAAATTTTTCCAGTTACGTCTTGTGCAGGATAACACGGGGCGATTAAGCTGGTAAGTTATCAATTTTGTCAGAAGCGAATTTTCCATGAGGGCTGACCGATTTGACGGCCCTTTTATGAAAAATCAAATTGACAAAATATATTTTTAACATATCATTGAAAATGAATTTCAATTTTATCTTCTTTTCCAATTCATTTTAGATATATTTCATACCAGCAAAGCCGGGGGACGAATGAGCGATAAAAAAGATATGGAAGGCGTCCGGGACAAGGTTATCCGGATCGCTTTGGCGGGTAATCCCAATTGTGGCAAAACTACTGTCTTTAATTGCTATACAGGTTCAAGACAGCATGTGGGCAATTATCCCGGCGTTACAGTGGACAGAAAGGAAGGACAAACTGAACTTGACGGAGACAAGATCTTGATAGTCGATTTGCCTGGAACATATAGCCTCACGGGCTATTCCATGGAAGAGATGGTCGTAAGGCAAGAGCTTGCGACTGGAGAGATCGGTTCAGTTATCGATGTTGTTGACGCTTCGGCAATGGAGCGCAACCTGCTCCTGACTGTTCAGCTTCTTGAAATGGGTATGCCCGTGGTCCTCGCCTGCAACATGATGGATGAGGCGCGCCAGGCTGGTATTGAAATAGATATGCCAAGGCTTTCGCGCCTTTTAAATATCCCCGTAGTTCCAATGATTGCCAGGGAGAACCTCGGACTGCGGGAAGCCCTGAAGGATGCTGTCAAGCTTGCTCTTGAAGGACCAAGACGGCCCTTGCGCATTTCTTACGGACCAGATATCGACACGGCCCTTTTGGAGATGGAAAAGCTTATTGAAAATAGCCACCTGCTCGAGGGAAAGTATCAGCCCCGTTTTCTTGCCTTGAAGATTCTGGATAATGATTCTGATGTAATTCAGGAAATAAAGAATGAAAATCAGGAAATAGGCGCAAAACTGGAAGCCATCCGCGCCCGGGTCGCGTTACACGTCAAAGACACTTTTAATACCTCCGTTGAATCGATCATCACAGACCATCGCTTTGGTTATATCCATAGTATCTTGAAAGATGGTATCATTATCCAGGATCCAGGCAAGGACAGACTGGCCATGTCAGACAAGCTTGACAAGGTCCTGACCAATGTTTTTTTTGGCCCCCTGATCATGCTTGGTGTTCTTTATCTGATGTATCAGATAACGTTTGAACTTGGCGCTTACCCGCAAGGCTGGGTTGAGGACTTTTTTGATTTTATTGGCGACATTATAACTGATATTTTGCCGGAGGGCATGGCCCAATCCCTGATTGTTGACGGTATTATTGCCGGGGTTGGCGGCGTTATCAGTTTTGTGCCCCTGATTATGATCATGTTCGCTCTAATCTCGTTTATGGAAGATAGCGGCTATATGGCCCGAATGGCCTATATGATGGATCGTATCTTCCGCTACTTCGGTCTCCATGGCGCTTCAGTTATGCCTTACGTTATCTCTGGGGGAATAGCCGGCGGCTGCGCCATTCCGGGAGCAATGGCTACAAGAACCTTGCGCAGCCCAAAAGAAAAACTGGCCACCTTGCTCACTCTTCCCTATATGACCTGCGGGGCGAAATTGCCAATTTTTCTCCTGCTTGCCGGCGCCTTCTTCCCCGATAACGCCGCAACCGTAATGTTCTGTATAATGATCGCGGGCTGGATCTTCGCTCTCTGTATAGCCAAATTCCTGCGTTCCTCCCTGATTAAGGGAGACGCCACTCCTTTTGTCATGGAGCTTCCTCCCTACAGAATGCCCACCCTGTTCAGCGTTGTTCTCCACTGCTGGGAACGGGCCTGGATGTATCTGAAAAAGGCAGGAACTGTTCTTTTAGCCATTTCGGTTATTATCTGGGCCTCAATGACTTTTCCCGAATTACCGGAAGATCGGTCGGCCCCCCTGGAGCAAAAGATAAGTTCGCTTGAGGAAAACCTGAAATCCCATCCCCAGGATTCAGATGAATATAATAAAATCAAGGAAGAAATTTCGACCATTTCCAACCAATTGAGCGAAGAAAAGCTCGCCTGGTCCATGGCGGGCAGATTGGGCAAATGGATAGAACCTGCAACACAGCCCGCCGGTTTTGACTGGCGCACAGATATAGCGCTGATAGCCGGCATAGCCGCAAAAGAAGCCGTAGTCTCAACAATGGGAACAGCCTGGGCTTTGGGTGAACAAGATCCCGACGAGCCAGAAAGCCTGGCGGAAAGACTCACTTCTGAACCTGGCTGGTCAAAAGCGACCGCGCTAGCCCTAATGCTTTTTGTGCTTCTTTACTCCCCCTGCTTTGTCGCCCTTGTGACTATCCGTCAGGAAGCCGGCAGCTGGTGGTGGGTAGTCTATAGCATAATTTTTAATACCGCCCTTGCCTATGCGGTGGCGGTTATCGTCTATCAGTTTGGCATAAGATTCTGGGTGTAAATTAAATTTGGGACACAACATGAAACCGTCCCGGTTGCTTTCCCCTGAATAAAACGGAGCGTTAAAATTTTATAAAAACTATTCTTGACAGATTCCTTATCTGACTTATTTATAAAGGCCGTTCTTCTGTAAAGAAATCTCTTAAAAAATTAAGAAAAACCTTGACAGACGGAATACAGGACTTATATATAAATTCTGCACTGATAAAAAGAATCTCCCGACGAGTTGGGAAACGGATATATTTATATAGTTCATTTTCTGAATGATAAATTTTTGAAACCAAAAATTTTTCCTTGACAGAATAGCAAAACGAACTTATTTATCATATCCGCGCTTCTGGAAAGCCGATTCCATAAAATTATAAAAAATGCGAACACGGTCTTGACAGAATGTGAAACGGACTTATTTATATAATCCGCTCTGATGAAAAGGGATAAAGTTCGAAAAAAAAATAAAAATTTCCCCTTGACAGAATGGATACAGGACTTATTTATAATATCCGCGCTTCTGAAAAGCCGATTCCATAAAA
>CAYNKM010000136.1:0-5244 GCA_964397795.1 uncultured Desulfovibrio sp.
GCGCCATATAATTGAATTTTTTAATTTAAGAGATTTTTTCCAGGATAATTCCCCTATACGTCTTGCCATTGTTTTTGGCATAACAGCCCTTCTGCTAATAGCGGCTCATTTTTTATTTGTTTATATTCAGAAGCGGATTGAGAAGTTTGCCCAGTCCAGGCTTGCCGTTGAAGAACCAAAAAGAACAGGGGAAAATAATCTCAGTATCATGGATATTCCCCTGTTTAAGAGGGTAATGCGCAATTCGCGCAGGATTTTTTATCTGATCATTATTTATTGGGGAATGTCCAGACTTATCATCGGGCCTACCTATCTCGAATTCACAAAAGTGATCTTCATCACCTTGTGTATCTGGGCCAGCATTGTTTTTTGTACGGCCTTAATTCCCTTCATCATTGATCTTTATTTGCGCAGACGTGGAATGACTTTGGAAAATTCCCAATCCCGTTCCCTTATGCCAATAGTAAAGGGGCTTATATGGGCCATAGGCATAACTTTCTGGCTGGACAATCTGGGCTTTCATGTTTCCACCATTATAGCTGGTCTCGGTATTGTGGGCGTGGCAGTGGGCCTGGCCGGACAAACCATCCTTGCGGATTTTTTCAGTTATATCGTTATTCTTCTGGACAAACCCTTCAGAATTGGCGATTTTGTGGTCCTTTCTGATGGCAAGTCCGGCGCTGTTGAATATATGGGACCAAAGACGACTCATTTGCGTGATCTGGAAAATAACCTGATAATCTGCGCGAATTCGGAAATGACCAAAGGTATTCTTGTGAATCAGGGCAGCATTATTGAACGGGAGGTGGTATGCGTGCTGGGGGTCGCCTACGAAACCCCTGTCGAAGTATTAAAGAATATTCCGGATTTGTTAAAGGAAATAGTGGAATCTTATGCGGGATGTAAATTTGAAAGAGCCTGCATGCTTAATTTTGCCGCTTCGAGCCTGAACTTTCAGCTCATCTACAGGGTACACCCTTTAAGGGGAGGCCTGATGGGTTTCATGGAAACTCAGTCATCTGTAAATATTGCCATTCTTGAACGCTTTGAAAAGGAAAACATTAGCATCGCCTACCCTACGGAACATGTACTGTTTACAGATCTGATGCCTTTACCCGCAAATACAGAAAAAAAATAATATCAGTTTTCTTTTTGAAACAATGGCATAGTCTTGTGACGTTTTTCTGTCGCTCCATTTTTATTATGGCGTCAGAAGTGATTTGGCCGGGGATTTATATTAAATTCGCTACTGCCGGCTGCTTCTTTTCCAGGTTCAATTTTACGCCGGCTTCCTTCCAGATTCAGGCCACCAAGCGCCAGACGAAACCCCATATCCCTTGTTCTGACTGGACCATTCACAGAATATAAGGCGTGTTCTTCACGGCTTCCCGGCAGGACTTTGGCTGGATCGCTACGGAAATTCCCTCCTTTTGTTATCAGTCCGCCTGACGCCCCATGAAGCCGCCTTTCCATCCGTCCATTCTGACTGTCTCTGACTGTCATCCGGAATAGTCCATCAACCATTTCTTCCACATTGCCGGCGGTATCATATAACCCCAGAGGGTTGGGATTACGGGACCCAATGGGCGCAGGCCTTTCAAAAATTGTCCCATAGTTATATACTCCAAAATCACGCATCTGCTTGTCGCCTGTAGGGAAGAAATTGTTATATTGCCACCATTCCGGAGCGACCCTTCCTCCTCCTCTTGCGGCATATTCCCATTCTTCTTCCGTGGGAAGACGCAGGAAGGAAAAGTTACGGGTTTCGGGAAAAATTGGAAGGACGTCTGGATGATTTTTTATGAGCCAGCTGTTATAACGGCTCAAAAATACCTGGGCTTCAAACCAGGAAATTCCAGTTATGGGCAAATTGTCTCCCACGGAGACTTTGGCCGGACACGCGTAAGGATTTTCCTGACCTTCAGGACTTACAGACTGCATGACTGTATTCCATTGATACCTGCTAACTTCATATTTACCTATAAAATACCAGGTAATATTTCCTGAACGGTGGTATAGTCTTTTTTTCCATTCTCCGGGAAGATCCTCAGCGGTTAGAGGAGAGGAAATATAGCCGGTAAAGCTGTCTTCATAAAGTTGTCTTTCCGGATTATTATCTGTAATTCCCATGGAAAAGGGCTTATCCGCAAATTGGCCGGGCGCGGAAATATCCACAGGCCTTAAAATCATATATTTCCCACAGGGCATCGGAAGGACAATATCATCCGGCATTGGATTCGGATTCCAGGCGCTTTCTTCATCTATGCCATCCTGAATGGACTTGAAGGCCGCCTGTCCAGGACAGGCATAAAAAAGGTAGATTAGTATAAAAAATACTGTTTTAAACATTTAAACCTCACGGATAACCGTTGAAGGCTCAACGCTCCCCGCTTTCAAAGCGGCAGTCGAACAGGCGCAAAGGGCAAGGAAAATTACCAGCGCGCTGATAGTCAAGAAATCACCAAAGGGCAGCAGGCAGGAGATTGCGCCCTGACTGGGAAAAGATTTCCTGATAGCCAGACTTACGCAAAGATAGAGGGTGATGGAAAGAAATATGCCAGAAAAAGCTGTCAATAATGTCTGGGTAACCGGATAAAGAATCAGTGGAAGTCTGAATAAGCCCAAAAGCCGCAACATGCCCAGCATTTTCATTTGCCGGGCCACCAGACTTTGAATGGAACTGGACGTAAAGGCGATAAAGCCTGCTCCAACCGCAAGAGAAATTATGAAAATCACCTGTTTTATCGCGCTTTCCAGACTACGGATTCCCGCTATCTCCCTTGCTCTGGTAATCACTTCAATTTTTTGTTCAGCAAGTTTTTGCGCCAAAATTTCCACACCATCCAGGTTTTTTGCATAAAGTCTGAAGGAAGCGTATTGACGCGGGGCTTCAGCTTGCCTGCCGCTAAAACCACGCCTGGGAACAGATATGAAATCCCAGAAATTTTCCAGATCCTCCATTGCCTGAACAGATACCAGCGCCTTTTTTCCCTCAAGGGCTGTGGCCGGCAAAATACCTGTGACATGGAATACAAGAAGAGCGGATTCAAATTTGCCCTGTGGGGTCTTGCGATTCAGTCTGGCTTCAAGCGTCGCTCCGGTTTTGGTTTTCAGGGTGCGGGCCGCCGCGCTGGAAAGGATCAGATCCGGCTCTTTACCAGATTCCGGAACAGGAAGATTATTCCTTAAAAGTAGCGGCTCTCCAGCGCTGGCTGGTTCCAGAGTTATTCTCGCATTCAAGCGATCCGTCGGATTTGTCAGGGTAAGTTCGGCGGCAGTTTCCCTTGTCCTGCCCACCGCATAAGCCGCTTCGGGCAAACTGGCAAGTTTTTCAATATCCTCTTTGGTAAATCGGCCGGCATCGCTTCTGGGAGTTATAATTAAAATCGCGGGGTCTTCAAGCAAGCGGGATCTCATTCCTTCTATGACTCCATTTTTTAAACCCTGTAAAACAAGTATGGGAGTCAGCATGCTTGCCAGCGCGAGAACAGAACAGAGACTTTGCAATTTTTGAAATTTCCAGTCGCGCCAGGCCAGAAGGATCGCCTGAATGATCTGGATCCTCATTTTTTCTCATCCGTTTGAGAATTGTCAAGAATGGCGGTTACACCATCTTTGCTTTCATTCAGGATAAAAGGAATTTCTTTAAGTCCGCCCGCCAGAGCCCAGTCCAGGTTATGGGTTACAAGAATAAGCGTGCTGCCAATTCTTGATACCACATCCAGAAATATTTTCATGACTTTGCCGGCATGGAGAGGATCAAGTGCGGCGGTTGGCTCGTCCGCCAGGATAACTTCTGGTTCTGGCGTCAATGCCCGCACAATGGCGGCTCTCTGGCGTTCTCCCACAGACAGGGCGCCAGGCATGGACTGGAAAATATTCTGGATGCCCAGCTCTTCTCCAAATTCGCTTGCCTTTTTTTCTGCCAGCGATGAATCAATGCCGGCAAGTCGGGCAGTGAGAGTCATATTCTCCATGACGTTCAGGAAGGGTATAAGTTCGCCCGATTGCAGGACATAGCCGAGATTATGGAGGCGGAGAAAGGCCAGATCATCATATTTACCTTGCCCCCAGAGCCCAAGGATATTTACTGAAGGCTTTCTTTCAGGAGTGAAGGAGAATTTGTCACCAGAATCTGGCTCAAGACTCAATCCCAGAATATCCAGGGTAGTGCTTTTTCCGCATCCGCTAGGTCCTGTAATGGCAATCCTCGCTCCTGCCCGAATTTGCAGATTGCGGATAAGAAGTTTGTAGCCCTGTTCCCGCTGTCTCTGTTTGACAACATTTTTCAGTGAAAAGATCATCGACTGGATCTTTGGATAATTATGTGCCGGTAAAGCGCTGTCTTATATAATCAGAAATATGCTATTTTCAGGGAAGAGCCCTTAATGGCACCCTGTAAACCCTGTCATTTGGATTACTGGCTCCGAAATCTTCCCAATGGCTTGAATCCTTGTCATAGGCTTCATAGAGAGCCAGGAGGCCCTTTATTCTTTTTATAAATTCATCCCTTTGTCCGGTGCTCATTGATTCCCAGTCTTCGCGGCTCATGGATCCAACCTGGCTCTTATAAGGCAGATCTTCAAGCACCTCATCCAAAAGACCATTTTCCGCGAGATTTCGATCCGGATGCAGGGAAAACTGGTTGGGATCACGGCTCATCTGGGCGGCGGCAGAGGCAATTTGGCCAAATAAATCCCCATCTCCATTAAGAAACGCTCGCTCGCTGCCTGCAAGCAGCAATTTAAGTTGTTTATATAAGTTACTTAACTGGCCTTTTGTCAGAAGAACAGCCGGCTCCACCGCCAGAACCGGCGCATCCCCGGGATTTTCAGCCATCTTTTCCATATCCGCATCCGCAATCCACGCGCTTACCACCTCGGGAACCGTGCTGCCCATGTTATTTCCGAAAAACTGGAGCTGCATGGCATACCCCGTGCTTTCCGCGATACGTCGGGCCTCTTCTTCCGGGCTTAATTTCTTGCTGGTTTCGGCGCTTTCGGGTTTATCTATAAATTTTCCCTCGGCTGTGTATATTACTACTTTTTCATAGGTTTTGGCCAGTATATTTGCTATTTTTTCAAATTGTTTTGCGCCTTTTTCTGGCGTTGAGGCATTGATGGCAATATAACTGGCCGTGTTATTGCTTTGATTTGAAAGAAGCCTGTAGGCATTGGCGGCATATTTTATCTGGTCCTTGGTGCGCCTTGGGTTAATAATATGCAAGGCTGTCAGATATATTTT
>CAYNKM010000137.1:0-5172 GCA_964397795.1 uncultured Desulfovibrio sp.
GGCACTTTTTTCCTTTTCCTCCTGTCTGTCTGGAACAAAGGGATAGGCCTTCATTTTTATAATCAGGGTATTGGCATCATATGAATAATCTTGTTTACCATCATTTCCGTTATCAAAAAAGATGGTGTGATCATTCAAATAAAATTCCTGGGGCAGAGCGGTCCAGAAGCGGTTTTTTATCATAATCGCTATGTCTGGAAATATGGGCAGTCCGCAAATCAGGGCGAGATTTTCCGGAAGCTGACTTGAAATATAATCAAGCGTATGCTGGCCCGCCAGAAAGAAATCTTTTTGTTTTATCCAGTCAACCGGATTGGGACCAGCCAGAATTTCAATTGGCGCAATACATAGTTCTGCTCCCCTTTCCCAGGCCTGTTTTGCATAGGCAAGCAGAATTTCCCTGTTATTGATTAGATCGCCAGTCTGAACATCACACTGAAGCAGGGCCATACTCATTGTTTTTTCCCAAATCTGATATTTTAAATTATGTTTTTCAAAGAGCCTTTGGCAAGTTTTTCAACACGTTTTATCGCCTCCGGATCTTCAACCAGGGGCGGGGCATGAAATTTCTTTTTTCGGGCGTCAATGATAAGTGGAGGATCGCATAGCCATTGTTTGCAATACATTCTCGCGTTTATTCCATATGTATCGGTTGCTGGATCTGAACGAGTAAAACATACCCAGAGAAAATTTTCCAGGCTGGATACACAAAATTGAGGATCGTCAACAATGAGAACAAGTGGGAAATTTTCTTTGAAGCGCCAATTTCGCAAGGCAGGAATCAATTTATTTATTATCCTATCATCTTGCAAACCGGGGGACAAATTATTTTCCGGACCCTTGATAACCAGAATGCCTTTCTGGAAAAGCCTTATATCGGTAAAGCCGTCCGGAAGATCTGGTAAACCTGATATTTCTGTTCCCAATTCGCGTTTTATATTACCGCAGGCCGCCCAGATTAAACGCGAACCCTCATTTATTGTTCCGCCCGAATAATCAAGGGTATCAGCGGAGGTATTGCTTATAAAGTGCAGATCGCGGGTAAAATCCGTTCTTTCCAGCAAATGAAGGATAAAACCAGATATATCGGAACAGCTTAAACCCGGTGCGTCTTCCTCCGCGATTATAAGGAGATATTTGGCAAGGGAAGTTTGGGATTTTCCCAGCAGATGCATGGCAAGGGTAAGCAGCTCTTCCGGTTTTGTGCGCAGTTTGTAGGGAGTGTATCTTTCTTTCCCAATTGCGAGAAGCAGGGGATGAACGCCGGCCGCGTCAACCGCATGTATTTCCCTTATTCCTTCAAAAACCTTGCCTACCAGCGGCCTGGTCAGTTCGTGAATAAAAGTTCCAAAGACCGTATCTTCCTGTGGGGGTCTGCCAACTGTGGTAAAAGGCCAGACCGCCTTGTTCTTATGATAAACCTGCTTTACCCGGGCAACAGGGAACGGATGCTCAAGGCTATAATAGCCCAGATGATCACCAAATGGGCCTTCTGGTTTGCACTCTTTCCCGACTTCCGCCTGGAGCAGGAAATCGGCCTGGGACAGGACGGGGAGATCGAAGCCGCAATAAGCAATCTCCATTCTTCTTCCTCCCAGCAAGCCGGCAAAAATCATCTCGTTCATATTGAATGGAAGGGGCATTATCGCGGCAATTATCAGGGCGGGAGGCCCTCCAGCATAAATATGGACCGGCAGGCTTTTTCCCCTCGCAAGGGCATGGGAGTGATGCGGGCCTATTCCCCTATAAACCTGATAGTGCAATCCGACTTCATTTTCCCCATAATTATTTCCCGAAATCTGAACCCTGTACATTCCCAAATTGGCTGAACCCTGTTTATCTGGATCTTCCGAATAAACAAGCGGCAGGGTTATAAAAGCGCCTCCATCCTGGGGCCAGCTTTGCAGATGTGGAAGATTTGAAATTTTACATTTATTTTGTAATATCGGTATCCTGTCTTTCCTGATTTTGCGCTTTGGTCTCATGTGAGTCAGATGCTTAATAAGAGATAGTCCTGAAAAAGGATTTTTAAGCAGGGAGGCGGGATTCGCTGCTATTTCAAACATCTTTTTAACCTCTTCCAGACTGTCCCTGAAGATGAATTCCAGTCTTTCCATGGTGCCGAAAAGATTTGCCAGCATTGGAAAAACGCAGTTGCGGGGATGGGTAAAAAGCAGGGCTGGGGATCTTTTAAAATAAGCCCTCCGCTGAATCATGCCCATATCAAGACAGGGATCAATTTCCTCCTCAATAATCTTGAGCATCCCATGAGAATACAAATCCTCAATGCAGGCTTGTAAATTTTGATAGGACATGGATAATCTTATGCCTGTTCTACAGGGGCGAGTGTTCTCTTGTGTGCCAGATATTCCTTGAAATTATTTATTATTTTTTCATGATCAAAGGCAAAGCCTTCAGGCAGGGCATCAAGAGGATAAAAAGCGGCCGCGCCTGCGTCATCACCAGCTTCAAGTTTATCGGGGTCCAGCGCGGCGCCAACAAAAACAACGCTCATGGTATGCTGACGCGGATCCCTGTCTGGGTGGGAATAAACGCCCAATAAACCCAGAAGTTTGACATCCAGACCTGTTTCTTCCTTCATTTCCCGCACGGCCGCATGTTCCGCGGTTTCTCCGGCGTCAATAAAACCGCCAGGCAGCGCATACCCGTAGGGGAAATTTTTTCTGGAAATAATAACGATGCCTTTTTTCGGATCATAGATAATTACATCTGTCGTTGGCGTGGGATTGGCATAGACTTCAAAGCCCTTTCCGCAATGAGGACATATTATCTCTTTTTTCATATCAATACCTTATCATTGTATTAAATTAAAATTTTTCTCCAGTAACATTTTTTCTGTTATGACCCCCTCACGTAAAATCCGCAAGTTAGTTTTTCCGCGATGATCGGACAAGATTTCCAGAATTGTTGAAGCCTTATTATAACAAGGCAGGTATTTTGAGGTTATAATACATCCGGGGATCTGATAACGCGAAAATTGGGCCAATAATTTTGGATCAAGCATTTCGGGTTGACCTGCGGGAGGATTTTCGGAAATATTCGCGCTTGTGGAGACAAGAGCCTCTCCGCATTTCTTTGCAAGAGCCGAGGCAATCGGAGAAGAGCTTACCCGAATGGCAATTCTTTTATGTTTGTCGAGCAGGGCGGGATGTAGATCAGTGCGAGCGGGCAAAACCAGGGTCAGGGGACCAGGCCAGAAAGTTTCAAGGAGGTTTTGAGGGACAAGAGAAAGATCAGCATATTTATTTGCCTGTTCCATATTGGCAGCTATAATGGGCAGACATTTCCCAGGAGGGCGTTTTTTAAATTTGATTATAAAATCAATTAAATTATTATCGCTTATCCTGCATCCCAGGGCGTACCAGGTTTCAGTTGGATAAAGTAGCAGGCAATTTTTATTGAGACAAGATTCAGCATATTGAAGGCTGTCTGAAGAATAAAGAAAGGGTGATATGGCCAAAGGCAAATTATTGCGCATTATTACTGTGGGAAAGGTGAAAACAAAGTGCTGGAAAGAAGCCTGTGATTACTATTTAAAAATGATAAAACATTGGCAAGCCATTGAAACTATAGAGGTGAAAGATTCTGAAGCAAACATGTCAATTCAGGACAGGATAGGGCAGGAGGGGGAAAGAATAATTTCACAAATTTATGCTGGAGAATATATAATCTCTTTGGGAGAAAAGGGGAAAAATTTCACATCTCCCGAATTCTCCAGTTTTCTTCTTAAACTTGATGAGGATGCCAGAAAGCCGGTTTTTATAATTGGCGGTCCTTTTGGTTTATCCAGTCAGGTTTTGGAAAAAAGCAATTTAATTTTGAGCCTGTCTAAAATGACCTTCCCCCATGAGATTGCGAGAACGCTTTTACTGGAACAAATATACAGGGCGAATTGTATTCGCTATAAATTTCCCTATCACCATTAATATCTCAAAACATGTTTATTAAATAAGGAGTCAGTTTTTTTGGGAACGTTTCATGGCGACTGAACCGGTTCGCGCCACTTCCTTGATGCCAAAACGTTGTAACAGGCTTAGAATCGCTTCCAGCTTTTCATGGTTTCCAGTAGCCTCAATGGTAATTTCATTGTGGCTGACATCAATAACCTTGCAGCGAAAAATTTCGACTGTTCTCAAGATTTCGCTTCTGGCTGGGCCCTCCGCCTGTACCTTGACAAACATCATTTCCCGCTCAACAGCTGCCTGATCGGTAAATTCCATAACCTTAATAACAGGGACTATCTTATGGAGCTGTTTAATTATCTGTTCCATAATGACAGCGTCGCCATATGTTGTAATGGTCATGTGTGAAACATTTTCTTCAAAAGTGGGGGCGACATTCAAAGAATCTATATTAAAACCTCTTCCACTAAAAAGGCCCACCACACGGGAAAGAACTCCTGGCTCATTTTCTACCAGAACAGATAATACATATCTTTGCATCCTTACTCCTGGGAATTTAAATAATAACCTGGTAAATCAGACCAGAAGCATTTCATCCAGCGCGGCTCCAGCCGGAACTATGGGATATACGTTTTCTTCCCTTTCCACCCTTATATCAACAAGGGTAGGGTTGGGGGTAGAAAGGGCCTTTTCCAGTTCAGTTTTAAGATCTTCCCTGCGTTCGATTCTGAAGCCATCCGCGCCATAGGCCTCGGCCAGTTTTACAAAATCTGGCTGGGCTTCCATGTTTGTCTGGCTATAATTGCCCTTGTAAAAAAGCTCCTGCCATTGGCGCACCATGCCAAGATGGCCATTGTTGAGGATAACTACCTTGACAGGCAACTGGTTGGCGACAGCTGTAGCCAGTTCCTGAATGTTCATCTGGATCGAGCCATCGCCTGCAATGGCAATAACCATTTTGTCAGGCAAGGCCAGCTGCGCGCCAATGGCAGCCGGAAAGCCATAACCCATTGTTCCAAGCCCGCCGCTGCTTAAAAGTGTGCGTGGCTTGTTGAAGGAATAGAATTGCGCCGCCCACATCTGGTGCTGTCCCACTTCCGTCGCGATTATCGCGTCTCCGTGTGTAAGCTCTCGCAACGCCTCGATTACCTGCTGTGGTTTGATCTTCTCGCCAGGTTGCCAGGTTAGCGGCTGTTCCCGCTTCCATTTTTCAACATCCTCTATCCATGCCTTGTGATCATCCCGCCAG
>CAYNKM010000138.1:0-5155 GCA_964397795.1 uncultured Desulfovibrio sp.
AGCGGAACGCGAATTGGCCGCGGATAATAAAAGCATCGCAAGGCTATTGATGTTGGACGGATAACTCCGCGGAAGATGATATATTTGCGTGGTTTTTCCAGCGGAGAAAACCGGGTCAGGAAATTTGGCTCGCAACCAAAATTCCTGGCCCGTCATGTTTTTACCCTGGCAATTAGTTTATCTTCCCCATCCGTATAATGGCCATGTCATGTTGCGCTCATGTCCTGAAATGGCGTCAGAATAAAAATTTTTGCATGGGCTTTGGAAAAAGGAGCTATTTTTTAAAAGATGAGCTAGCCTGTAAAGTGGAAATTATTTTTCTTGCCATTTCAGCCAATTTATCAGGCTTATTGAAATTAATATTTTCACTTCAACTCATTCTCCCAATTAAACAGACCTGGCCTGTTTGTCATTGGGAGGCTGGCCGGCGGTCGTTCGTCCATCCAGGCGAAGAATGAGAAGCCGGCCTGAACAAGTTCCGGTTTCTTGTCACACAGATTTAGCGTCCAGGCAGGATAGAGCCAGATTGTGCCGCCATAATTTCGCGCCCAGAAGGTTTCTCCCATCGGGCTGGTAAAGGGTTCGTTGGTTTCAATCCCGGCCAGTCCGAAACGGCTTAAACCGACAGGCCAGAATGCGCCAAGGACAAAAGCAAGCGGAAGCGGAGAGTTGCGCGGAAGGAGCAGAAGATCTTTTCTGGAGAGTTCCGGACTCGCAAAGGCGGATTTAAAGCCCGCCTCCTTCAGGCATTGTAGCGCCAGGGAATTTGACGCGTTACAAAATGGTCCGGCAATCAGATTCAGATTATTCCTGTCCTTAAACATGCGAATCTGCCAGGGACTGTTGCAGACAAAATTTTTTGCTCCATCCCTTTCCAGTCTGTTTATTATCCCGCTAAAATCCTCCTCATTATCCGGCCAGAGGACTGGCGGAAGCCAGAAGGCCATCTTTGCAAGACGAACAGGAGAAAAACGGCCTATTCGCGGATATAGCCAGATTCCCCCAAGTCTGTTTTTGCCCAGGCAGGGTTGAATATTTGAACCGGTAGAAGATGCCGGAGCGACATACATATCCGGCAAATATTTTGGGCCGCAGGGTTCGGGCAATTCGGGTGATCCATTTACAGGCCTGATTTTCACAGAAGGAATGTTTTCAAGTTTCTTTTTCTGTTCGGCAATAAGCTTAATCAATTCCGGTTCCCGCCTGTCCACGAGATAAACAGGTGTCCTTGCGCGGGGAGTCTTGTGCGCGGGAATTTTTAATGTCAGGGTACCACCTTTCGGAGTTTTGCAGTTTACCGGAAAAAGACTGTGCCAGCGCTCATCCTGGGTTCCGATTCTCAAATAATCTTTGGGCAGAAGCTGAAAATGCGGTTTCAAGACACATTCTCCCTTCTGGGTGATTTGAATATGACCGGCAAGTTTTCCCGAAGCGGTCTGCTTGTCTGGCGCCATCGGTGTCAAATTTCTGTGGGCCAGGAAGCGGCCTTTCACTCCGGGCCGTCCCAGCGCCAGATCCAGAATTTCCAGGGCCAGCTTTCGCTTTTGCGCGTTATCGGGATAATCCCTCAAAATCTTATAGGCTGTGACGGTGTGATAAACATAATGCGGGCCTTTTTTACGCCCTTCTATTTTCCACGATTCAAGATGGGGAATTTCCAGAAGGAGTCTGACAATTTCTCCCAGCTCCAGATCCTGACATGAGAAGTACCTCTCGCCACCCTGACTTTTCTGAGCTTCTTTTCTGTTTTTGCCCGTTATAATTTTCTTGCTGTACATGCGGCGGCAGGGCTGAACGCAGCGGCCCCTGAGTCCGCTTTTTCCGCCCATGTATGTTGACCAGTAGCAGCGTCCGGATACGCAGTAGCACAATGCGCCGTGAACAAAACATTCCAGCGCGAGGTTTTCAGGACAGGCGGCGCCCATAACCTTCATTTCATCAAGGGAAAGCTCACGGGGAATGACAACCCTGTTCGCGCCCATTACTTGAGCTTCCTGGAGGGCAAGCGGATTTGAAACATTGGCAAGAGTCGAGAAAGTGACAACGCCCTTGAAGCCGGCCTGCCTTATGATTTCAGTCATGCCCAGATCCTGGATTATCAGGCCATCCACACTTGTTTCAGTCGCGAGAGTGCGGGTCAGTTTGTAGGCGTTGTCAAGTTCTTCCGGCTTAAGCAGCACATTCATGGCCACATGCACACGGCAGGATTGTTCATGGGCCAGGTCTGTAAGCCTGGCCAGCTGCTCCATGGTAAAATTCTGCGCTTCCATGCGCGCTGAAAAAATTTTCAACCCAAGATATATGGCGTCCGCGCCGGCGGCCAACGCTGCCAGAAAGCACTCTTCATCGCCAGCTGGAGCCAGTATTTCCGGATGAGCCGGAAGGGGGGCGCTATTTTCCATAATAATCCCTGTGCCATTTAACATAGGCTTCAACGCCGTTTTTCAGATCGGTATCTGGTTTAAAGTCAACGGCGCGTTCAAAATCTTTGACATCAGCCCAGGTGGATTCAACATCGCCATCTTGCATGGGCAGGTATTCAAGGATGGCTTTTTTCCCGATGGCGTTTTCAATTGTGGAGATAAAATCGCCAAGTTCCACCGTATTATTGTTGCCAATATTATATATCCGCCAGGGCGCGGAGGAGCTGGCAGGATCGGGGGCGGCAGGATCAAAGTCGGGATTGGGAGCGGCGGGTTTATCGAGAATTCGGGTTACGCCTTCGACAATATCGTCAATATAGGTAAAGTCCCGTCGCATATGGCCATTATTGAAAACCTTTATTGGTTTGCCATCCAGAATCGCGCTCGTAAACAGGCCTAGAGCCATGTCGGGTCGGCCCCAGGGTCCATAGACAGTAAAAAAGCGCAGGCCGGTACAGGGAAGGCCAAAGAGATGGCTATAGGAATGGGCAAGGAGTTCTCCGCTCTTTTTGGTGGCGGCATACAGGCTGACCGGATGGTCAACGTTGTGATGGACAGAATAGGGCCGTGCCCCATTCAGGCCATAGACGGAAGAAGAAGACGCGAAAACCAGATGGCTGGTCTTGTGATGACGGCAGCATTCCAAAAGATTGGCAAAACCTGTGAGATTGGAATTAATGTATGATTGGGGGTTCTTCAGACTGTAGCGGACTCCGGCCTGGGCTGCCAGATTTACGACATGGCTGAAGTCATGCTTGTCAAACAGATCTTCCAGACTGCCGGAATCGGCCAAATCCATTTTATTGAAGTGGAATGACGATGCCTCCGGCATTCTGGCTATAACATCAAGGCGATCTTCTTTCAGGCGAGGGTCGTAATAATCATTTAAATTGTCAATGCCGATTACTTCATGACCATCCTTGAGAAGGTGGCGGGCCAGGTGGAAGCCAATGAATCCGGCCACGCCAGTTACGAGGACTTTCATGCTTGCTCCTTTTATGAACAAAAGGATAGCCTGAAATGGCGGCGGTTACAAGGTGTTACGCATGTCCATGCAGGGCTGTAATATGAGTCGCGCCATTGTCGGAGAGGCGGAAAATACGGACAGTGTATTCCCTGGAAGATCCGCAGGCGGGGCAGCCGTCTGTCAGAAGGATGCAGGAAGAATCCAGTTCGAGAGGATCAATACCCGCTTCCAGGAGGAGGCGTTCGGCCCTGCCTTCTTCCCAGAGGACGGGAGAGCCGCAACGGCTGCATTCAACATAGAGAAGCTCGGGATCGTAGCCGGATTTCGCGGGTAGGGAAGGTTTTTTTATGGTCAGGCTTTCTGTCATATCTGTTTCTCCTGGTATATTTCCGGATTGAAAGTTTTTTATACGGCTTTGCCGTCTTCTGAATTTTACCCTGTTTCTGGGATTATCTTTTTTTCTGATTTGTCCGGGAATAAAATCCCCGTCTCCCTTGTCAGATTGGTCTTGCATTAGTACAATTCCCGCATGGTTGAAAATTATTCAGAAATCCGTCTGCTTCCTGTAGAATTGTGTAATCAAATTGCGGCTGGAGAAGTTGTTGAACGTCCGGCCAGCGTAGTTAAGGAGCTTGTGGAAAACAGTTTGGACGCGGGCGCAAGTCAAATTGACGTCAGCATTGAAAATGGCGGCCAGAGTCTTGTTCGCGTTCAGGATAATGGACATGGTATTTCCAGGGATCAGCTGGAACTTGCTGTAACCCGGCACGCGACCAGTAAAATTGGAAGCATGGATGATTTGGATAATATATGCTCCTATGGTTTTAGGGGAGAAGCCCTGCCCAGCATTGCTTCTGTTTCACGTTTCCGCCTTGTTTCAGCCAGAAAGCAAAACCCGGATGACATGGCCGGTTTGCTTGAGGTTGAACACGGAATTATTTCCCGTACAGGCAGCGCCAGCCTGCGGGAGGGCACGTTAATTGAAGTACGGGATCTTTTTTCCAATACGCCCGCCCGTTTAAAATTTCTGAAAAGTCCGGCGACAGAACTCAAGAAATCACAGAACTGGCTTGTCCGTCTGGCTTTGGCAAGTCTTTCAACAGGATTCAGTTTCACCGCCGGAGAGCGAGAAATTTTAAGATTTCTGCCAAATGAGGATCTACGTTTCCGTCTTTCCAGGATCTGGCCTCATGATCTCACAGAAGAACTTTTGCCAGTACAGGCCTCTGTTCACGGGATAAGTCTGGAAGGGCTGGCCGCACCTCCCCAGCTCAGGCAGCAAAAACCTGATCGTATTCTTTTTTATGTTAACGGCAGACCAGTAAATGACAAGCGGCTGATGAGCGCTGTCAAGGAAGCCTACAAGGGACGAATCATAAGCAGGGACTATCCCCAGCTTGTTCTCTTTGTAAATATTAATCCATTGGAAATTGATGTCAATGTCCATCCCGCAAAAACTGAAGTCCGTTTTCGCAATGAGGGAGCTATTTTTTCGGCTGTTTCAGTGGCAATGGGACAGGCTTTTCAAAAATTGTCAAATTTTTCAAGTTATGCCTCTGTGCCCAATACTTATTCTGTAAATGAAAATTATCCCAGTGAAGCGGATGCCCCACTTGCCACCGGACTATGGGAAACCATGAAAGATCCTCCCATATTGCCGCGCCGGGAAAACACTATGGCAAGCGGAGAATGGGAGACCTTTTATACGGAAAACGAAATTCAGGATGAAACGCCCGCATATGGAGAAGCCGAATCTCCCTTTGAC
>CAYNKM010000139.1:0-5120 GCA_964397795.1 uncultured Desulfovibrio sp.
GTCCCCAAAACTCCCACACTACTTCCAAGTTCATCCACGGCGGAAAGATGAGCCTGTCTGTCTATGCCTAGCGCCATTCCTGAAACAACAGTTATTCCTATTTGTGATAGAGTCCTGGCAAGAGAAGAGGTCATCCTCAATCCATTTTCAGAAGCCCTGCGTGAGCCGACAATAGCCACCATGGGGGTTCTTAAAAGTTCCGTATTTCCCCGACAATACAAAAAAGAAGGGGGATCGGTTATTTCCCTCAAATATCTTGGGTATAATTCAGAAGTCCAGAGAAGAATGGAAGCTCCAGATTTTGCAGCCTGCGCCCATTCTTTTTGCGCGAGATCCCTCCACAATTCTTTGTTATATTCAATACCGCATTCATTGTTTACAGAGGTTTCAGCCCAGTTTTTTCTGTTCTCAATAGCCGTGTATGCCGATTTATAATATTTTAATAATCTGGTTCTGGTACGGATGCCTATTTTACGGCAATGTCGCAATGCCAGATGAGCAAAAAATTCCCTGCGGTCTTTTTCGCCCATCTGGCGCAAAGGAACAACCGCTTCCTGGGTATTACCTTCGAATATCGAATTTTCCTCATTCAGAAAGGAAAAAAGCATATTACCTGATACCCATTGCTCTCACACGCTTGGCCGCGTCTGAATTGGGAAAGTCTGCCAAAAGCTGGCGATATTTTTGCTGGGCTCCCGCATTATCTCCAATTTTTGTCAGACTCATTCCAGCCTTGAGAAGCGCGTCAGCGTTTTTATGATGTTTGGGGTAGGATGAATTTATATTCTGGAACTGGGAAAGGGCATCCTGATATTTCCCCTGGGCATAAAGACATTCTCCAATCCAGTAGTCAGCGTTGGCTGTATATTTACCTTGGGGATATTTTTGCAAAAAGTCTCTGAATAACCTTAAACCTTCTGAAATATTTCCAGAACGAGCGGCTTTCAGGGCGGTTTGATAAGCCGCTTCCTCTCCCCGTTGGGCAGTAGCCGCTACTGTTCTCGCAGGTGTGACAGGAGCGGGGGCCTGGACAGGCTCGGCAGGCACGGGAACAGCCTCATTATTCTGGGGGGGGAGGTTCAGGGCTGGATTTTCTGGTGGAAGGGAAAGATCGCTTGCTGGAATCATGGGAACAGGTACTATATTTTCATCAGTTTGAGTAATCTGGTTCTGGGCATGGGCGGAAATTGTATTGCCTGAATAGGTATTTCCAGTCGGAACAGGAATTGGGACAGAAGTATTCTCCTCAGGCGGCATGGCCAGTTCCCCCTGGGTGGATGAGGCGGATAACTGTCCGCTAGGACCTCCAACATTTGCCGGCGCCGGATTTGTTGGCTTCGCTTTTGCCGGGGGAGGCACAGCCGGTTTTGGGCTTTGAGGTTTTTGGGTTTGAGTAGCCACAAGCGGAGAGGGCCTTGTGGAAGGATCAATCCTTCTTCCCGCTGGAGTCTGGGACGCAGCTGATTGTGCCTGGGCTTGTGCCGGGGCGGGTTGAGAGGTAGAGCCCGGGGTAATTGGTACAACCGTCATTGAAGTTCTCTGACCTGTTTTGGTTCTGACTTCATAGACGCGGTTATTTAATTGCGCGATCTGGGTATTCAATGCGCTTATACTGTTTTCAAGATTATTTAAACGGGCTTCATTTTCACGCAAAATCTTCTGGTTTGTCATTACCGGATTGCCAGAACCATCCCCCTGACCGGAAGCCGCGCAGCCCATTAAACAGAATGTCATAAGACAGGCAGTTAATTTTCCAAAATTATTCATATATCCCCCTATACAACTTATTGCGTAAATTTGTATTTTTTTCAAGAACTCTTGCGCTTCTTTATAATATGGGGCAATTTACAAGTCGTCATATTATAATTGGAGATACTATATGATTGAAGTCTGGCATCAATATGTTCAAAACTGGCCATATTTACAAATAATTATCGATTTTCTCGCCATCATTGTTCCTCTGGCCACGCTTTTAGCCTATACAGGACTTTTTTTTATCTCAGCACTTGCCAGAATAATCGGAGTATCCAGAAAGAGAAGCTCTTATGAAAAATGTTCCCATCAACTGGCATTTCTGGCTTTGTGCCTTGGCTGGATTCTTCTGTGCGGCGCCAGAATCTGGTTATATCTATCCGGTGAAAATTTGCCGGAAAATTCAATAGCGTCATACATGACAGAAATGAGCTGGCTATTGTTTAGCATGGGCGTTTTACTGGGAACAATTTATTATTTTCTCTGGAAAATCCTTAAAAATATGCCAGTTTTACACGTCACTCTGGGGATGCTTGCCTCCATTCAGAACTGTGTCGCGCTTGCGGCCATTATTTTTACAATCCGTATTTCCAATATAGTTTTTCCATATGAACAATTTTATAAGCTTCCTTCCCTATTTCCCAAAGACTGGGAATCTTCAATCATCACAATAGCCTCTTATACATTGCCCCTGGTGTTTGGCCTTGCCGCCTCATATGGATTATGCTGGATCGCTTTGCGAAGAAAAAGCGATGACTTCGGCAGGGACTATTATAATACCATGCTTCGCTGGTGTGCAGCCTGGGCTAAAAACTCCTGGATTATTTTTATCATCTTGCTGCTTACCGGAACCGGTCTGAAAATCTGGGATAATTATATTACGGATTCCCTAAATATATACAATCTCATTCTGGATATCAGTTATATATTGGTAAGCGCGATAACTGCCATTTTTTGGATTATTATTCAAAAAAGCGCATTGCCAGTCAGACACATATGGTTAATATATCTAGCTTTTCCTATTTCAATATTTTTCTCATTGCCATATTATCTGAATATTATCAGCCTATAACTTTATTTTTTATATTGTTTAGACCATTCATCCAGAAAGAGAAGAGCGGTTTCCATATCTGTAAGCTTGCCAGACTGCTGTCTTAAGCGGGAGATCACATCTGTAAAACTGGCGTCAGGGGGAATATTTAATTTTTGAGTGATTTCAGTTATGTCTTTTTTTACTTCCGGGGATAGTTCGGAATAAAGCTCTTTATTTTGCGCTTCTTCTTTTATGAGAGGCCCAAAATTTTCTTCCATATAGTTTATAAGAGTTCTCATGCGCTGCTCATATGTATGATCGCGTAAAACTCTTTGTCTGGCTTTTTCGGAATATTTTTTCCTTTCATCGGGATTATTCAGAAAATAATCAATCCTGTTATAAAATTCTTCTTCCGTATCAAATGTCGCAAGCTCATCCGAGTTGAATAATTCATCCATAAGCTCTCTTTTATCAACTAATTGAAACGCTCCTATTGAGGCGAGTTCAAATGTTCTGGGATTTACAAAATCGCCATGACTGACCAGCGAGCCTGTCTGAATGCTGGAGTGAAGATTTAAATTGATTCTGGAAGCGTTATAGATTTTTACACTTTCTTCCGTATTGATTCTTCTTCCATCCAGCTGAATATTATTCTTGAGAATGGTTTCATCGTCCCAGTCGGAACCCCAGATCTTGAAATCCCTATCCACAAGTCTTCTGAAGGCGAGTCTGCGGTTGGGATAGCCAGCGCCCAAAAAGGAAATATCCGATCCATAAAAAGTTTTTTCATTTTTTGTTAAATTTATGGGTTTATGAACATCGGGCAAGGCGGCCAGGGGAAGGTAAAACGCGTGTTCCTGGCCAATTTTTTTTAATTCGGAGAGAAATGGCTCTTTCTGGATAACCGCAAAGGCGTCATAAAGGGGAGCATAATATGTCCAGTAGTTAAAGATTTTATAATCTTCCACAAACCACATCACGGAAGGGATGCCCATTTTCCGGATTTTGAGGAGCGCGATTCTGTCCAGAGGCGCCTGGGCAAGAGCCAGAATCAAATCTGGTTTTTGTTCTTCCGCCATGGATATTATCGCTTGGGAAAGCAGCTTTAAAAAGGCGTTGGCAAGGACATCAATCCTTGAGGGAAGAAGATCCAGGGATTTAAATCCGGTATAGGCGCAGTAAAGCTTTTGCGCTTCAAAGGAGCGGACTGAACAGCCAAGATTTACAAGCGCCTGGGCACAATACTGTCCAACCGGAAGAGAACCTCCGTAGAGGGGAAGAACGACAAGAATTTTAAGACCTGAAATATTCATTAACAATACCTTTGAGGAGGAAGCATCCATTCTTCATCGGGGTCAAGGAGTTTGCCGCAGGTGGAAACCCAGTCATTTTGAAAATCGGAAAAAGGCCTGGAATTTAATTTTAAAAATCTTTTCAGGAAATTTCTGGCAGTACGTCTTCCCTCTTCATAGGGATCATTGCCCCTGACAAGTTCCAGCACCTGACCGGCGTTGTCAATGCCACTTTTCCATAATTGAAGACCAGTGGGAAATTCCAGATTTTTATCAGGATTCAATAAATATTGACTAAAAAGTCGAATAAATTCCGGACTTTCAAATACAGAGGCGCATTTTGTCTTTTCCTTGCAGATTGAATTTTCCAGGCAGGGAGAACAGTCGCTGACACTTTGCCAGATAATGTGATTTTCTCCATATGGACCGGTCTCGTGTGCCCAGGCTGACGACATAAAAAATGACATTACAGGTACGCCAAGAAAGGCGGCCAGGTGCATCAGGCCGGTATCCGGAGATATAAGAAGTTTAAGGGATAGAATCCTGTTTACAAGTTCCGTCCAGTCCGTTTTCCCTGTGAGATCTGTAAGATTGAGTTTCATTCCAGAAAGGGAATGGATTAACTTTTTAGCTATTGGCTGTTCTTTGGCACTGCCCAAAAGGAGAAATTCAGGTTTATCATAAATACGATTCAGGCAATTTATTATATTTTTCATGGCTGGAATGGAAAGGGATCTTCTTTGTTCCCTTCCAGCGCATGCGATGCCTATCGCATTTCCCCTGGGTTCGGGCAGTGGATTAACTTTATTGGATGGAAAGGGATTACTTAAAAAGTGGGCCCAGAAATCTTCAAGATTCAGGGAACTTAATATTCTTTTTTGGGTGAGACGAAAGGCAAATCTTGCCCAGGGCGAGCGTTCAATCCCGCCGGCCTCATGACGATTGGGTCTGTAGCCAATTATATTATTGTTTTCAAAAAGAAAACATAGGGCGGCAGTCAATGGAGAAAAGTTGCAGTTTAATATTTTTTTTAAATTGATTTG
>CAYNKM010000140.1:0-5067 GCA_964397795.1 uncultured Desulfovibrio sp.
GAATCCTATATAGATAATGTCAGTTAATGTCAACTTGCCATTTCACAAGGGCAAATATTGAAACGCCGGATTTTTTACGAAGTTTTATTTTTTGAAAAACGCTCTGTCACAACCATCGACTGCTGGAAAGAGGGCTATAAAGTATAATAAATATAAAACTTTTTAATGAGTTACATTAATAATATTTAAATGGAGCCTCTGGGACCTGGCGATTTGTGGTGCTTTTTCCGCATAGGGAAGGCGTCGACCCTCTGGCTGGGAAACTTGTCATCCACCAGAAAAATCAACACATGGTTTAAACATGGTCTTAAAATAATATGGAAGATTAATGACGTCTGTCAGGCTTTCACTGCGTGAAAAACTTTGCTGGAAAAGGTATTATTTGGATCGGACTGTTTTCGGAAGCTGTCAGCCAGCCATCAACGGCTTTTTGGGCCGCCCCGGGAAGCAGATATTTCAGAAAGGAAGATTCATCAAGAATGACCTTATGTCCGGGAAAGGCCAGGGCAAAATGCTGAAGAATAAATTTCCCTTCTCCTCCTCCGTAAAGATTGTCTCCGCAAAGGGGATGCCCCAGCCAGGAAGAATGGGCGCGAATTTGATGGCGCTGGCCCGAGGTCAGTTCGCACCCGGCCAGGGTGACGGTCTCATCTTCCATGACAGCTTCGGGAAATGGGGTAGCCTGTCCTTTTTCCCAGACATGGAGGGGAGTCAAACAGGTGGATTTTGGACTTTGGGAGGAAAGAACCCGGGTTTTCCTTCTGTTGGCGGTATCTAGCGACTGGCTTACAATGACAGGTTCTTCAAGCTTGCCTTTCAGCAGGGCAAGATAATATTTCCGTATCAGTCCAGCTTTTTCCATTTCTCGGTAGTCTTTTTCCGCCTCCTCGGACAAGGCGGCGGCGACAATGCCTGAAGTTCCAAAATCAAGCCTCTGTAAAAGCCTGGGTTTCAGATCTTTAAGCTCTTCGGGAATAATGCTGGGCAAGCCAGATTCCAGCGAGGGGGCGGAGCTTGCCTGCTGATGGACAGTGTGAAGTCCTGGAGGCTTATAGAAAAAGCAATAGGGGCTCTGGAGAGAAAGCAGGAAGCTTCCGGATGGAACCTGGCCATCCCCTTCAGTGGAATCTGGGTACTCTACCAGATCGCCCTCTTTAAGTCGCAGCGAGTTTTTTGCCGTTCTGCCATTGATCCGGATCTTTCCGGCGTCCACCAGTCTGCGCCTGCCCCGAAGGCCCAAATGGGGCAATATGTCTTTTAATGCCTGATCGATACGTTGTCCCGCGTTATCAGCTCCAGCCTTCCATTCCGGCATCAGGCTTTTCCCCCCTTGTCGGAAATTTCCCTCAAAGCCATAAAAACGGCTTCAGGAGAATGGCAGGCGGGATTATTTTTTTGCACAAGAGGCCGGTTCAGGATTTTTATACCCATATCTGTGAGACTGCTTATTGACGCCCTGATCCTGGCTGGATAATTTCCGTTTTCCAGATCCAGAAGGACATAATTGAGCAGATCGGACGTTTGCGCTCCCGGGGCGTCTTCCCTGAGCTTTTCCAGAATATGAAAAGTCTGTTCGGCAAGACTTATTTCTCCGCTTTCCGGATCAGCGCCTGAATTTGGAATGAATATTTTGGACGCCCGTGAACTTGCGATGCTTTTTCCCACGCCTTCAGGCAGAAGATTTACAAGGATACTGGAATAGAAGCTGCCCATGGGATAGCAAATAAGCTCCGCCTGTCTTAAATATTCTTTTGATCTTTCCGTTGCTGGTGGTCTGCAAATGCTTTCTTCAGCATTAAAGCGCGTGTCCGGCCTATAAACAGTAAGAAAAATATATCTTACAGGAGAGGGAAGATGCGCGAAAAGATGCTGGCCAACAATAATTTCTCCATTTTTAAGTCTGGCCCCAAGATGCAGACTGCTGTTAACGATAGGTTCTATGACGCCGCAAATATGAAAAAGCGAGGTAAAAAAGGAAAGAGCCGCCTCAAGATCCCCGTTATTTTTCAGCCAGTAGGAAGTCAGAAGCAGATTGCCCAAGCTGGCGTTGCGGGCGTCAAAATCTTTGGGAACTTTTTGTAGAAAATAGGAAAGATAAAGTCTGATAATATGGCGGAATTCCTGCGGCATGCTTTTATCATTTAGCAGGGGATGATCCAGAATTCCATCAAGAAGCTGGCGCGCCCTGTCAAGGCTGACGTCTTTTGGAAGTCGTGAGTTGCAGAAAGCGATAACAGCGGGAGATGTTTTTTCCGGATCGGCCAGGGCGAGGAGACGGTTGCGCAAATCTCCCACTGCGGGGATTGAAAAGGCCTTGCGCAAGGCGGCGGAGCTTCCGCCAGAATCAAAAGTGGTGACAAGGTGGACAGTTGGAAATTTAATCTTGGCAAAATACTGACTTAATCCCCTTAAAGCTGTGCCGCCGCTGAAAAAAACAGGTTTTTTCATGGATCTGATCCTGGACTGCTTATGTCAAGCTCCTTGAGACGCATGTAGATCAGGCGTCCGATCCAGGCATCCGTCGCCGCGTACGCTACCTGGCGTGGGCTTAAATTGGGCACGCTCCAGTTGGAACAGCGGGGGCCTTTTGATATACGCCACCCAAAGAGACTTGCCGCAAGCGTCCGCAAGCCCCGGCTGGGCAAGTCGTGTTGGTTGGCCAGCTGACCCAGATCTACTATTCCGGCGGGAGTGAAGGGGAAAATTTTTGCAAGCGCGCGCATGTCTTCCCTGATTGCGACGCCTACCTTTATAATGTCGGGATCTTCAAGAATGCTGGCTATACTGCCATTAAAAGGCAGACTCCCCAGCTGAATCAGATATACGGCGTCCGCGGTCGCAAGCTGAATCAGGGAGGGAGAATTCATCACGCCTTTACGAAAAGTGGGCCGGGTTTCCGTATCAAATCCCAGAATACCATCTTTTTTAAGAGCGGGCAGGGCTTCCCGCCATTGTTCCGGATTGCGTATTAAATGCACATCTCCCTCATAATAACGCAAGGGCAGCGCATTAATTTCTTCCAGGGTCGGTCGATGGCGTAATTCTTCGGGTACCATTGGTTGTGTCTATTTTCCTATGCAGAATTGAGAAAATATCTGATCCAGAAGTTCATCATGGCTGGCAATGCCAATAATACGGTCAAGAATGGCGTTTGCTGTGTCAAGTCCTGTAAGACAGGCGTCATAGCTCTGGCCAGCTTCCAGATCCTTTTTCATTATTAGCAATTCTTCCCTGGCTTTTTCAAGTTCGCGGGCCTGACGGGTGTTTGGGGCAAGTCCCCAGGCTTCGCCCTTTGACGCTCCGGCAAGAATTTCCCGGCTTTTCCTCTCCAGATAATCCAGTCCGTCGCCCGTAAGCGCGCTAACCGAGCAGACGGGCAGCTTTTCTGAAGCAAAGGAAAGATTTTCCCTCATCGGGAGATCATTTTTATTCAAAACCACAACGCACGGCTTGCCGCAGATTTTTGACAATATATTTTCAAATCCGGTGTTATCCTGGTTTCCATCCAGAACCAGCCAGATCAGATCGGCATCCCCGACAAGATTCAGGCTTTGATCAATTCCCAGTGATTCGACTGGATCAATGGTTTCCCGCAATCCCGCGGAGTCCACAATACATACGGACAAGCCGTTAAAGTTCAGATTCTCCTCCAGGAAATCTCTTGTTGTGCCAGGATATTCCGAAACAAGTGCGCGCTTGCGACCTGAAAAAGCGTTTAATAAACTAGATTTTCCGGCATTTACAGGGCCGAGAATAAGTATGCGATAATCCGCCTGAATTTTCTTCGCGCGTTCGGCGTTTATCAGAAGTTCATCCAGATCTGAAATTATGGAATCAAGACGCCTGATGAATTCTTCCTCCGGCAGGGCGGGCAGTTCATCGTCGGGAAAATCAACGGCGACGCAGGCCTGAACCGAAAGATCCTTAAGTTTATCCTGGAGGGAGCTTATCCTGTTCCCAAGGCATCCGCTTAAGCGATCCAGGCTGTATCGCAAGGCGTCACGACCCTGCGCGGCTACAAGTTCCGCGACCGCTTCCGCCTGGCTCAAGTCCAGACGACCATTGAGAAAAGCCCTGCGGCTGAATTCGCCCCGTTCCGCCTGTCGCGCGCCCAGATCCAGGCAGAGCTCCAGAACAAGTTGTACTATTAGCGGACTTCCGTGACAATGGATTTCGGCCACATCCTCCCCTGTGAAAGTGCCGGGGCCGGGCATATATACCGCCAGACATTCGTCTATTTTCTCGCCCCTTTTATCTTTTATCCAGCCATGATGCAGAAAACGGGGGCGAAAACCGGAAAAATTTCCGTTTTCCGGTTTCACGGCATTGTTGAGTATGTGCAGGGAATCCGGTCCGGATAAGCGGATTATGCCCACTCCGCCTGTCCCCGGAGGAGTGGCTATGGCGGCAATGGTGGGCATTCAGACTTTTTCCTGATGCCGGCGGGGCGAAATAATCACCCTTTTTAAAGGCCCGTCCCCCGAACTCCTGGTCTGCACATCCTGGGCGTCCTGCAATGACATATGAATTACCCTGCGGTGATAGGAAGAAAGCGGCCTTGTTGACCAGGATCTGCCCGTCTGCCGGGCCTTTTCCGCAAGGGCGACGGCCAGCCCTCGCAATTTGTCATCCTGTTTGCGCCGGTAATCCCCTATATCCAGCTGAACCCTTAAAGCGGCATTAAAAGAATGGGACAGCATCCGCGACGCCAGATATTGCAAGGCGGCCAGTGTCTGACCTTCCCTTCCAATCAAAAGACCGGCGTCTCCCTCCCACTGTACCCGCGCATGAATACTCCCGTGCTCAATTGCGAGATCTGTCCGGATTTCCCGATCGGCAAGGGGCTGCAGGAGTTTTTCCACAATTTCCAGCGCCTTTGCCTCAAGTTCCGCCCGATCCAGTTCTTCCAGCGGCCGCACAGGCAATCCTTCAGCCGCGGGATCAAAGTCGCCCTCTTCCACTGGCTCCGTTTCCCTGTTTAATTTGGCGGACTGGAATTTCTTGCGTCCATTGAAGCCCCTGTCACGCCGCTCCTGGCGAATCGTTCCATCCTGATTTTCTTGCTGC
>CAYNKM010000141.1:0-5046 GCA_964397795.1 uncultured Desulfovibrio sp.
TTGAAAGAAAAAAATACAACCGAATTAAGTGAGAAGGACAAGAAAGAAATTTTTGGCATTGGCCATCGGTTTCTGCAAGGCTGTGAGACAATAACAATACCCGTTCTTGTGGACGCGAAAGTCAAGGAAATAATCAAGGAAAACTTTATTCTTGGCCCTCTTCATAATCCCGCCAATCTCATGGGTATAGAGGTGGCCGAAAAGCTCTTCCCGGGTATTCCCAATGTGGCGGTTTTTGATACGGAGTTTGGGGCGACAATGCCGCCAGAAGCTTATATGTACGCCTTGCCATATGCGATGTACACCGAATTAAAAATCCGCCGCTATGGTTTCCACGGAACATCCCACAAATATATAGCCCGCAAGACGGCGGAATTTCTGGGCAAGGATCAAGGCAAGCTGCGTTCCGTAACCATGCACCTTGGCAATGGATCTTCGATGACTTGCGTCCGGGATGGACAGTGCTTCGATACAAGTATGGGCCTCACTCCGCTGGAAGGCTTGATTATGGGCACGCGCTGCGGAAGTATTGATCCAGCCATTGTGCCATTTATAGAAGAAAAAATGAATTATAGCCCGGCGGAAGCGGACGCCATAATGAACAAGCAGTCCGGACTTTTGGGAATATGCGGCCTGACAGACATGCGGGACGTTCATGCCGAAGCCGGCAAAGGCAATGAGCGGGCCAAACTTGCCATAGACATGCTTGTCCGCAGTATCCGCAAGGAACTTGGAGCATATATCTTTCTTCTCAATGGCGATGTGGACGCTATCGTATTCACGGCTGGCATTGGTGAAAATGATCCGGTCGTACGCAGCCGTGTCTGCGAGAAGCTTGAATATATCGGAATAAAATTAAACGAGGAAGAGAACGCGCAGAGGAAACCGGGAGCGAGAGAAATTTCCGCCCCTGATAGCCGAATCAAGGTTTTGATTATCCCCACCAATGAAGAACTGGAAATTGCTGAAGCGACCTTAAGGGTATTGGGTAAATAGATGGAAAAGGCAGTCCGGCCATGCCGGGCTGCCTGTAAACTGATAGGGTTTCAAATTCCCTTTTACAAGTATTATAAGGGTTTCAATTAAAAATCCGCGGTGGCATTTAAATCCTAGACCGTTATATTCAGATTTTTGCCGATGCCTTCCGCCGCCAGTCCGGCATCCCGCGCAAGGGCCGCCCGCATTTCTTCACCTTTCTGCAGGGTAACATTTATAAGGGTGGAAGACATATTGGCTTCAAAATTAAGGGCCTCTTTGGTAATGGCGACACTCATCGCCGCCTGTACATTTTCCATGACATCTCCTTGTCGACTTGATTTGCGCTATCCGTGCGCAGCAGTATTTGTTTATCGTCCTGTTCTGAATAATCTTTAGAGTTTTTCACATTTTTTATTCTTCGGCCACAATCAGGCTCGCGCCGGGGCGAAGGTTTTTTTCATCTATATTATTCAACTTTTTCAGGGTTTCAACAGTTATATTATAACGCTTGGCAATTCTCCACAGATTGTCTTTGGCCTGAACAACATGAACCTGTTTTTTCTTGCCAATCTTACCGCTCGAAGCGCCTTTAATGGGCGCCTGGCCGGGAATATTTAATGCCATTCCCAGCTTGAGGGTGGCTCCATTCTGAAGGCCATTATGCTTTTTCAGGCTCTCCACATCTACCTTATATTTTTTGGCAATGGCATAAAGGGTTTCTTTTGCCTGGACTATATGCGACTGGGCTATCTGGTTGGCCGCCTTTTTTACACTGTTTCCTTTTGAAGCCTTTTCTGTACCGGCGCTTTTCAGAACCATTTTCACGTTGTCGGGAACAAGGATAATCTGTCCGGCCTGCAATTTTCCTATACCCGGATTTGCCGCCTGCAGACGGGAAAGGGAAACATTGCCCCGCTTGCTTATTTTTTCAAGACTATCGGAAGAATTCGCGACTTTGGCTGGATGCCAGCCCGCGAACGGGGCTGAAGCGCTGGTACAAAAAAATTTGGACGCGTGCTTGTCAACGCTGGAAGGAAGATAGACATAAGTGACACGATCTGTGCAAGTAATATTTCTTTTGTGATGAGGATTATATTTAGCAAATTCATCCCAGGACAAGTTGCAGGCCCTGGACAGCGCCTTGAGATCTGTGCCGGGATTTGCGGGATAGCGATTAATTACCGGCGATTTTTCCGGGTTGATCTCGTCAAAGCCAAGTTGCGGTAAATTCCTCATGATTTTTGTAACTGCCAGAAAACGGGGAACATATTGTCTGGTTTCTTCCTTAATCTGGGTTTTTTCATCAAGAGTATGATTCAGCGCTTTTAATTCGTAAAAATCTTTTCCGCCTGTTCCGGACAGGGCTCTCGAAATTTTGCCTTCTCCCGCGTTATATGCCGCAATCGCGGTAGGCCAATCGC
This sequence comes from uncultured Desulfovibrio sp., assembly GCA_964397795.1. GTDB lineage: Bacteria > Desulfobacterota > Desulfovibrionia > Desulfovibrionales > Desulfovibrionaceae > Desulfovibrio. The sequence continues at coordinate 2,400 of CAYNKM010000141.1, forward strand.
CAAAATCATTATAGAGTTTTTTCAGATATAAAGCGGCGGCTTCTGTAGCACGATAAGGATCCAGCCTGTCATCCTGCCACCAGTCCTGGGTCAAACCATATTTCAGGCCAGTTTGGGGCATGAATTGCCAGGCTCCCGCGGCTCCCGCCCTGGAGAGGGCATTTGGCTTGTAGCCGCTTTCAACTATTGCCAGATTGGCCAGCTCTTCCGGCATACCCTGTTCCCGAAAAACTTTACACGCATAAGCGAGATACTGTTCAGATCTCTTGGAAAATACACAGACTGTCTGCCTTCTGTTGCGCAGGTAACTCTGATACTCCTTTTTAACATCTTCCATGGCATGACCGGGAATATTTTTGTCTATTGTACCGGTTGCCTCAAGCGCGCTTTTTTCAGAGGCCGAAAGAGAATCTGATCCCCAGCTTTCCTGGGTTTTTTCCGGAACGGTAAGCAGCGGGCCGGAATCCTGCTTGCCCGCGCAAGCGCATAAGAGTAAAATAAGTAAAGATACAAGCCAGTATCTGCACAGGGACAAATAAACAGAATGCATAATCTCTCCACTCATTTCTTAAAAAATGGCATTTTATAAAATGACTGCAAATCAGAAGAATATACAATCCGATCCTATACTTCCGGGCTTAAAACCTGTCATGGAGCTTCTTGCAGGCAATCCATCCCGAATAGCCAAAATATTCTGTCTTAAAAACCTCCGTACGCGCGAACAAGTCAGCAATTTATGCCAGCGCAACAGTATTCCCATTGAATTTTGCGACATGGAAAAACTGAACAGCCTGGTATCAGGCCAGGATCATAAAATCGCGCATCAGGGCCTGATTGCGCTTCTCACCCTTGCCAATCTGATTCCGGAAGAAGACCTCTTCCAGGGCATTTCTTCCGCCCCTCTCCCTCTCCTGCTGGCGCTTGATCAAATTCAGGATCCTGGCAATCTGGGCACGCTCTGCCGTACTGCCTACGCTCTTGGCGCGGCTGGATTAATCCTGCCCAAGCATGATTCGGCAAGCCTTGGACCGGCCGCTTTCAAGGCGTCAATGGGAAGTCTGGCGCAAATGCCCGTCGCAATGGTTGTCAACCTGGCCCGTTCCCTCGATTTGGCTGAAGAAGCGGGAATAACTATATACGGTACCAGCCTCTGGTCGGAAACCACTGAAAACGCTTTCTCCTGCTCCTGGCAATTTCCCGCCATTCTTGTTCTGGGCAACGAACAAAAAGGAATTCGTCCAGGAGTCGCCAAACGCTGCGCATTTAATATAGCCATTCCCTTCCAGCGTTCCTTCGATTCTCTCAACATTGCCCAGGCCGGGGCCATTCTGCTCGGTCTGTGCGCAAGGTTTCACTTTTTATAATAATTTGCTTGTATTATTTAACGGATCGTTATTTTTTTTGTATAGAGTGGAAATTGAGGCTTTTAGCATTATTAAGATCTTGTCAGGTTATAACTTTAATAAAAATTATCTTTATATATTATTTAATTAAATTATATATTCTTTACTTAAATTAATTCTAAATATTGTCTTGAGTTATTGATCATTTTATATTTATCGCATCAGGAAGGACGAAAAGATAAGTGAATCTAGACGGAAACTTGTTAAATCTTCACGATATTGAAAGATAATAATCTGAAAAGTGGGAAATAATTGTTATATTATTTAAAAATATACAGATTTTATCAAAATTGTCTCATTAATTTATAAAATTCTTATAATCAGGTCCTATTCGGCTTTTCTAAGAAATGGCCTGAATTAATCTATATAATAAAATTCAAGTCAAAAAGGAGATTACATGAAAGAGAAAATTAATCCTTTTGAATATTCGTCAGAAATCCTTGCGGCCCTGGGAAAGGGAATTCTTTTGACTACCAGGGGGGAAGAAAAAATCAATACGATGACCATTGGCTGGGGATCTCTTGGCATAGACTGGGGCTTGCCGGTTTTTATCGCTTATGTGCGCCCTACCCGTTTTACCTACGGAAATTTAATAAAACATCCGGAGTTTACGATAAATGTTCCGGCAGGGCCTTATGACAGGAAGATACTTGGGGTGGCCGGCACAAAATCCGGCAGGGATTTGGACAAGATATCCGCGCTTGGATTGCATCTGGAAGAACCAGAAATAGTATCTGTTCCCGGTATCCGGGAATTGCCGCTTACCCTGGAATGTAAAGTTATATACAGCCAGGCCCAGGATCCCGCATCTGTGCCTTTAAAAATCCGGGATACATATTACCCCGCGGAAGTCTCGGATATAAATGCCGGGGCCAATAACAGCTATCATACCGCTTTTTATGGAGAAATTGTAGCGGCGTATATTATTAAATAGGTTTGATTCAGGAACAGATTATCAAAATCCGGTTAGGGTCATACTCTCTTTTTAAAGGAAACAAAATACAGTCCGCTCTATGATAACAGGGTTGCACAACTAACAAAAGATGTTAAAAAGTAATAATATACTTTCTGTAATCAAATTTTTAGAAAGATAAAAATAGGAGAAATTATGGCTGTATACTGTTGTGATAAACTATCAAAAGGTAAATTAAAATTTGAAATTGATTGGGAAAATGAGCGACTTCGTTTACTAGATGCTGTAGTCACGAAATTTTAGCCCATAATAAAATGCATCGTATCTGTAC
>CAYNKM010000142.1:0-4974 GCA_964397795.1 uncultured Desulfovibrio sp.
GTTTGCCTACTTTATGTTAAAGCTTATCGATGTCCTTGTTCAGGCCAATTTTCACTACATATTTACCGGATATGGGGCATGGTGGCTTGTTGAAATGCTGGGCTTTGTTCTTCTGCCCGCGCTGCTCTATGCTTGCGGCGCCAATAGCGGAAATGTCACGGTATGCCGCTGGGCTTCCGTCATAACAGTAAGTGGAATTGTCTTGAATCGCTTTAATGTTTCCATGATAGCTTTTAATTGGACTCTGCCTTCAGCGGAACGCTACTTCCCAAGCATCTGGGAAATCTGCATCTCCATTTTTGTCGTAACCATGATCGTCACCTGTTACCGCTTTATTGTCTATAATATGCCTGTTCTTTACGAACATCCGAATTTTAAGGGTGAAGAGCATTAATTTACAGGAGAATTTTGCGAATAACCGGGCCTGAATCCCAAAGGAGCTGGAATGGAATTCCCAACTTTTTACAACTACTTTTTATATACCAAAGACTGGGCTTACATAATGATGTTTATAGTCCTTCCAGTTTATGTGTTATACTGGAATTTGATTCTTTATCGGGACAAGAAGAAGGGCAAAAAATAAAACTGAATTATCTGATACATGTTCTTCAATAAACCCATCTGAACAATTCCGCATTATCCTGATAATAAAAAAGGGGGCGATAGCCCCCTTTATACTTATTTCATGAAATGTGAGTCGGAATTTAAACTTTCTCCTTATTAAATCCGGAAAAAACTGTATCCAGCGCTGGCTTAAAATTCAGAATGTATTATCTATTCCATAAACTCTCTGACAAAAGGAAAAAATATGTGTCTGGCAATTCCCGCCCAAATTGTGGAAATTGAACCTTCTGATATGGTGCGAGTCCGGATAGGACAAAGCTCAACTTTTCTTTCAGCTTCATCAATGCTTTTGCCGGATCCTCCTCAAGTAGGGGATTATGTGATTGTTCATGCCGGTTTCGCGCTTCATAAGCTTGATCCGGTGGAAGCTGAAGAAAGTCTTGCCGCCTTGCGTGAACTGGCCGAAGCGGTAAGTGACGATCCAGTGAATTTCTAGATTTTATAAATTTGGCCGCTTCAGGATGGCTTTATTAATATTTACGCAAGGAAGGAGGCAGGGCAAAATAGATTCTGCTCAGTATATTGAAAAAACTTCCAGGCAAGTAGGTGGCAAAATGGAATAATTTATATTTTTTCCCTTCATTTTTATAAATCCTTATTGTTTCCCTTGCCTCCCTGCTATTGCCTGATTTCCAAAGTGCCAGCGCTGACTGGAATGCCGCTCTTTTCTTTAACAGACTTACAAGATTTCCATAATCTTGGGCATAATTCGGATAAATTTGCAAATGTTTATCCAGAATAAGAAGGGTTTCTTCAGAAAATTGATGAAATTTCTGAAAAGTCGTATTTTGCGAGTGAACGCGCCAGGAAGTCAGAATTTCAGGCACATAGTCCAGCTCCCAGTTATGGGCAATGCGATAGAACAGATCGGCCTCTTCACATACGTTCAATCTTTCATCAAACCATTGACCATCTTTTCCCTTGACGCTGTCCAGAGCCTCTTTTTTTACCATTGCAGAGGACATGGAAATCCATTGCCGTTCTATAAGGTCCGCGAAAACAAGCCCCCTTGCGGGCCGGCTGCTTTCAAATACCCTGGAAAGAATTTTTCGGTTGTTAAAAATTTCCGTATCAGTACAGGCCAGACCAAGCTTCTGATTTTTACGGAAAAGGGAAAGCTGCTTCTCAAGTTTCGCGGGCTTCCACAAATCATCGCAATCCAGAAACGCGATAAACTTGCCCGTGGCCAGACTCAGGGCCTGATTGCGGGCCGCACCAAGGGGGATTGTGCTGTTATTTCGGAAATAGCGAAGTTTTGCTCCAAAATTTTTTGCGATTTCCGGGCTGGAATCAGTTGAGGCATTATCAATAAAAATAATTTCATAATCCTGAAAAGTCTGCCCTTTTACGCTTTCCAGCGCGGCAGGCAAATCCTTTTCACAATCAAGACAATTCATAATAACAGAGACGCTGGGATTTTGCATAAATCGCCTATCTTTCCTGATTTTCTTTTGGCGTCAGCACTTCCTCTATGATATATCGCGGACGCCTGCGAACCTCTGTAAATATTTTAGCGATATATTCGCCCATGACTGCCAGGCAAAATAACTGGACAGAACCCAAAAATAGACAAACTATTATCAGGGAAGTCCATCCCTGAATTGTTTCACCCATCATATATTTATAAATACTGACGAAGGATATAAGAATTGCGATAAACATGCAGACAAGGCTCATCAATCCAGCAATACGCAAGGGAGCCGCGCTGCATGAAGTGATACCCTGCCATGCAAAAGAGAGCATTTTTTTTAAAGGGTATTTGCTTACGCCCAGCTCTCTTGTTTTTCTGGTGTAAAAGACTTTGGAAGTCTTGAAACCAAGGGCCGGTAAAAGGCCTCTCAAAAAGAGATTATGTTCTTCAAAACCTTTAAGAACCTTTAAGATTGGTCTGCTGACCAGGCGAAAGTCGGCATGATCGGGTATTATTGCCAGATCCAGCTTTTTCATCAAGGCATAAAAAAGATGCGCAGTTTTTCTCTTGAAAGCGGTATCGCTATCGCGGTTATTGCGAACGCCATAGACAATCTCTGATCCTTGCCTGTACTGATCCACCATTTCGCCTATTACATTGATATCATCCTGTAGATCGGCATCCAGACTGATTATACAGTCAGCATCCCAGGATCGAGCAATTTCCATACCCGCCCATACCGCGTTCTGGTGGCCCGCATTTCCGGCAAACTTTATAGCGCGGCAAAAAGGGTCTTTTTCATGCTCATTACAAAGCAGTCCCCAGGTCGAATCCCTGCTACCATCATCAACATAGCACACATAACTTTCTTTCCGGATCCTGCCTTCTTTTTTTAAATTGGCCAGAAGCAGTGAAAGAGCCTGGAAGGTTTTCGGCAAGGTTTCCTGTTCATTATAACAGGGAACGATCAGAGCCAAAAGAGGCGGCAAACGCAGTGGAGAAAGATCTTTATCCATGACTTTTTTTTACCCCCAGAATTTCCTTCAGGTTTGCGCATACTTTCAGGACATCGTCCTCTGAAAGTCCTGGATGTAACGGCAAAGTCACAAGTTCCTTATAAAGACGCTCGGCATTGGGAAGACAGGGTTTGCCCTTGCCAAAGAGACTTAATAAATGATTGGGTTTGTAATGCATTCCCAGCGGTATTTCTGCTCTTTCCATGCCTGATTGCACATTTTCTTTCAGATTATCCAGAATACGGATTGGAAGAATATGCGGAACGATAAAGTCGGAGGGATCTGTTTTTAAAAATTCCAGATGGGGAGTATCAGCCAAAATCTCTCTGTACAGATCATATAATCTTCGTCTGGCCGGGATAAATTCAGTTTCAAGTCTTTTCAGCTGCGCGCTTCCAATCGCGGCCATGATATTGCTCATATGAAAGCGCCACCCTGTCCTGGACACGTCCGGATCCCAGGAGCGGCCGCCAGCGAACCGGCGCAAGCTGTCTCCTTCCACCCCAAGAAGCCGGGCGTCCGCCGCCAGTTCTGACGTTTCCCTATTAAAAGCCACAAGGCAGCCGCCTTCCCCGCAGGTGATATTTTTAATGCCGTCAAAGCTGAAACAGACTATATCTCCAAAAGAACCTATTTTTTTACCATCATGCCGACAGCCGAAAGAATGCGCGGCATCATCTATAACTCTTATGCCATGCTTTTCAGCAAAATTATAAACTCTGGATAAATTCCAGGGATTACTGGCATACTCCACATTCATTATGCCGATTACCCTGTCATCCATTCTTTTTTCTGCATCGTCGAGATCTATTGTTCCTGTTTCCAGCAGGACATCGCAAGCCACGGGTTCGCATCCGGCAGCCCGAATAGCCTGAAAAGAAGCGACAAATGTAAGGGAAGGGACAAGTATGCGGGGAAGCCGGGAACAGTCTTCAGGTTTTCCACTTTGCGCCTTTACCGCGTCCACTGCCAAAGTAAGGGCGGCAGTGCCTGAATTGACGCTGATAACCTGCCATTGCTCCACCCCCAGAAAATCGGCCAGATCCTGCTCAAATTGACGCGTGGTATTACCCATGCCCAGATAGCCATCATCACAAAGGACACGCCGGACAGCTTCCGCTTCTGCCTCGCCAACAATTGATCGGGAAAGCCTCATGCCCATTAAACCTCCTTTAACCTACAAATTTAAAACCATGTCTGGAAAATATAGCCATAATAAGGCTTTTCTGCCGCCGGCAAAGTTTTACTTTTTTAACAAGTTTTGAGCAACAGGAAAAGGAGGCGGCGTTTATTGAATATAAACCTGGCATGTGTCCAATCCCTTGAACAATATAAAAACGCTGGGTACTCTTCCGGATTTTTATGCCAGTCCCTTTTCCGGAAAGTTCGCGATAATTGGGGATACATAATGTTTATTTTATCCGCTCTTGAATAGCCCTCTTCAGGAATTAAAAAGCAAAAACCATTTTTCCCGTCCCATTTTGTACAGGCATTTTGCCAGCCTGATTTCCAATGAAGGCATTGGCTTTAATACCTGCTCGAAATCCAAATAATGCTGAAAACAAAACCAGGTTTATTCTTAAGAAAAATCCGGAAGATATTTACCCCGAAACAATTTTATATTGACAATTGTAAAGATTACCGCCTAACCTTTCCTTGTTTTATATTTTTGGATCAGTTACCCTTATTCTGGATATGCTATCTTGAAAATAATATATTTTTAATTAATATAATATCTAATTTCAGTTTTTGCCTACCCTTTTTAATGCGAAATTTGTAATAAAAAACCCTAAACCATTAATTTTTTCCCAGAGAGTTATATGCGCAATCCGACAGTTTTTTTAATGCTTTTTCTGATATTACTGTCTCCCGCGGCTATTCAGGCAGATGACGGCTCCTTAAGCAATATTAAAAATATCTCAT
>CAYNKM010000143.1:0-4966 GCA_964397795.1 uncultured Desulfovibrio sp.
GCGCATAGAATTGCCGGACCGCTTAAGCCCCTGTGTGTAAAAAGAAGATCGTCTTTCCAGACTTTTTCTTTACCCAGTCCGTTTTGAAGCGTCACTTTTACCAGTGTTCCAATACCAGAAAGCGATTTGAATATTTCCTGATCGGGACTGGTGAAATAAAGCGGGGTAAGGGCTGGCCTGGCAGGAAAGACTCTGTGGCCTATTTCTGAAAGGACTTGCCAGCAATATAGGCAGGAAGCAAGTTTGGACGGGCGGGACTGCCAAGTGCGAGAATAACTTTGGGCGCGTTTATTGTTAGCGTATCCGTTCTGGCCAGAATATTGTTGTCATTGTATTCCAGTTTAAGAAGTCTTTGATTCAGTAGGATTTGAACAGAATATTTTTTACATTCTTCCATAAAATATTGAACAAGTTCACTGGCGTCTTCTGCAAGAAAGAGTTTTCCATGATTTTTTTCGGTTATGGAAAAACCGGCTTTTTTTATAAAATTAATTAGACTGGAAGTCGGCAGTGCTATAAGAGCGGGAATACAGAATTTATTGCTGGGCGGAGCAAAAAATTTGTCTGGACTCATGTTGAGATTGGTAAAATTGGCATGGCCGCCTCCGCTGATTGACAATTTTCTTCCCGGCTGGGAAGCGCTTTCCAGTAAAATTACCTTGAGGCCAGATTGGCCCAGCATACGGGCCGCATATAGGCCACCAGCTCCCGCGCCAACAATACATACATCTGCATTTATTTGATTTTTTGAAGATTCCTTTGATGCGGGGGACGAATTTGAAAGCATGTCATTTGGCTGTCGAGATTTAATCATGATATTTATCCGAAAATTACCCCAATTTATACTGGTAATTTGTGTTCTGTCAGTGTATTGACACAAGTAATAAATTAATTTTTATGGAAGCAAAATGAGCCTTGATACCAGCGGCATAATAGGTCAAAGCACCACATTGGCGGAAGTTTTCAAAGTTTTGGGGAAGGTCGCTCCAACCGATAGCACTGTTCTTGTAACTGGAGAATCCGGTACAGGCAAGGAGTTGCTTGTCCGCGCCATCCATGCCAACAGTAAACGTGCGGACAAGCCCTTTGTACCCATAAATTGCGGCGCAATTCCCAAGGAATTACTGGAAAGCGAACTTTTTGGGCATGAAAAAGGCGCTTTTACCCATGCTATACGCTCCCGGCCTGGCAGATTTGAGTTGGCGGACGGCGGCACCATTTTTCTTGATGAAATTGGAGAAATGGATTTAAGTCTGCAGGTTAAAATCCTGAGAGTCCTCCAGGAAAAAGAAATTGAACGCGTGGGCGGAACTGGTATTAAAAAAGTTGACGTGCGGGTTATTGCGGCGACAAACAGGGATCTGGAGAGGGAAGTTTCCCAGGGTCGTTTCAGGGAAGATTTATATTACAGACTCAATGTAATCCCCCTGCATCTCCCCCCCCTGCGCGAACGGGGTAATGACGTGCTTCTTCTAGCGCGACATTTTCTTGATATCTTTTGTGAGAAGAAGGGCAGACCTCCTTTAAAACTGTCCAGCGACACCAGTAAAATCCTTTCCGCCTATACCTGGCCGGGAAATGTCCGCGAACTTGTAAATTTTATGGAAAGGTTGAGTATTCTTGTTGACGGTCCGGTGATCCAGCCTTCCGATCTGCCCGGCAAGATTCTTGATCAGGTTGGAGATCTGGCCGCTTTGCCCGAAATAAGCGCGGATAATGTTACAGAAACGGAATCCATTATTAAAACGCCTCAAGCTGATGTTCAAAAAATTATTGCCCCAGGGGACTTTATCTGGCCAGATCTTTCTCTTCTTGACGCCAAGGGAATGAATCTAAAGGAATTTCTTGATACAGTCGAAAATAAATTAATAGATGAGGCGCTTCAGAAAGCTGCAGGCGTCAAGAATCAGGCTGCGGAATATCTTGGGATCAAACGGACTACCCTCATAGAAAAGCTTAAGAAAAGAGGACTGTAACCAGTTTCAATGAGCGAAAAAATGCTTATTTAAAGTGAAAATCCTGTAATAAAATATTGATAAATTATAATGATAAAAGTCCCGGATTGCGGAATTATTACAAGGTAAAGCCAAAAATAGTAAAATTTCAATAGATTGCTTGCCAGTGGGAATTTTTAGGAATATGCGAGGCAAGCCCGTTTTCTGCTTGTGATTGAACATCATTATTTCTGTAAGAATGGATGTTTTCAGAATTCATTATAATGCCGGACAAAATTTGTTATTATAATTTGCATTACAGGATAAAAGAAAAATATATAAATACCGGATTTAAAGTCATATATAATTTTATTTTCTGTCTGTATAATTTTTCCTGCGCTTGGAATTATTCAGGGAAATAAGCGGAAAATTTATTCCGGTAAAAAATCTTGCTGGAATTTGTTTTATGCAAATAAAATTACCTGTTTCCAGATTGGCAAACATAATTACGCCCAGTTTCTGTCTTATCTCTTTTCTCGCCCTGTTTCTGCTTGTCTGTCCATATTCTTTTAGCCAGGCTGCGGAAAGCCCAAATGGGCAATCCCTGCGTTCGCCAGTTAATCCTGGCGGACCTGAGGACTGGCCAGAAGACGCGGGGCTCTCAACGTCAATTTTAGGAGGCGACACGCCTTCTCCAGCCTTCGCGCCATCCCGTCAGATACCCAACCTTGAGGTGGTTCAACCGGAAGATTCCGGCCAGGCTTTGCGGGAAAGCGGCAACCCTCCCGCGCAGCTGCCGGATAACGGCGAAGCCAGGATACTTGAAGAGGGAACAGCTCTTTCAGGCAAAAGCGCTCAAACAAATGTGGGTCTTCCGCTTGATGACAAGAAAGAAGAAGCCCCAGTCGCTCAGGAGAGGGAGGTAATTTATGTTGATGAGGCCGGAAACCCTGTTGAAAAACCGCTTGAACCAGAAAAGATGCTTGCGGAAGCCCAGGCTTTTATGGAAGAGCGGAAATTTGACGATGCCTTGCAAGTATATGAAAAAATAAGAACTATTCCCAATTTGTCCCGAAATCTGCTGGAGCAGGCCCTTTATGGAATCAGCGATTGTATATGGGGTCGTTATATTGATAATCCCCTGGCCGGATATGAACCCATTGTTTCATCCACAAATGAGGCGATGAATGCGAATCTGCGTTCTCCCCGCGTGCCAGACGCGCTTCTCCGCCTTGGACTTGCCAATATAAATGTAGGCAATCTTCAGGATGCCAAAGGCTATATAGTGGCCTTAATGCGGCGCTTTCCGGATTTTCCCGGGGTGGCGCAGGGCTTTACCGCCCTGGGTCAGGCCCAGCTTAAGGCAGGACAGAATGCCGAGGCCGAGCAGTCATTCGGAATTGTTCTGGATAAATATCCGGAATCCTCACAGCTTCAGTCAGCTTCTGTCGGTCTTGCCAAGGCTCTTGTCGATCAGGGCAAAGATGAACGCGCGCATGTAATTCTTGATTTTATCAGCAAACGCTGGCCGCGCTATTATATTAATGATCCCGATTTTCTTCTTATGCAGGCTTCCAATGATGAAAAGATGGGCAGGGCGGAAGACGCCATGCTCCATGACTGGCTCTATATCAACCTGGATCCCAAAAGGGAAGCTAACGCCCCTCTTTTATTAAAGATGGGCGATACCTATCTGAAAGACGGGAATCCCGCTGCCGCCAAATTCGTTTATGCAATGATTGAAAATACCTTTCCTTCTTCGCCATCAGCTACAACGGCCCATATGCGCCTGGCGGAAAAGGGCATTTATGACGCTCCAGTTTCCTATACCGAATTGAGTAAAATATTTAATAAAAATGCCAGACCAAACCTGTGGCAGGTTTATAGCGAACTTGCAGATTCTCCAGACCAGGGAGAGGACGCAATCCTGGCCAGACTCAAGCAGGTTATGTGGCTTTTCTGGGACAAGCAGTATCCGGAAGCAATGGGCAAAGCGGCGGAATTTATAGACAATTATCCCGAACACAGTGAAACGCCAGAGGCAAAAAACCTCCTCTGGAACGCTTTCCAGAAAGAGCTCGCGCAGTCGCTTGAAGAACATAACTATGGAAGAATTCTTCTTCTCTGGAATGGCTTTCCGTATATTCGCGACAGATATGGAAAAATTGACGCTCCCTTGCGTTATGCCCTGGCTCAGGGCTGGCTGGAAAGAGGCGATGAAGAAAAATCATTTCAGCTGATGGGCGAGTTTTTAAAAGATCCCATGGATCCCAATTACGGCGAAGCCGCCTTTTCCCAATTTTTCAATAATTATCTTAAAAATGGCGCCTGGGACAAGATTCTTGATTTGGGAAATCTGGTAAAAAACTGGAAAATGAAGCCCGAACTTCAAAATCAGCTTGAATATGCGCTTGCTCTTTCGGCCCAGAATCTCAATCTTGGCGCGCCTGCCCTGGAACGCTGGAAGCGTCTCGCAAATCGTACGGATATCCCTCTTTATCAGCAGGCTTATGCGACCTATTTTGTCGCCAAGGATGCAGAAAACAGAAAAGATATAAGGGATGCCTATGAATTGAACCGCAAGGTGGTGGAGATGTTTTCCCGTTTGAGCGACGAACGTTCTGACAAGGCGGATCCCGAACGTATAAAGGAAAGCATATATTCGCTTATGGATATTTGCGAGGTAGGGAATCGCGTGCCAGAAGCCTTGCAGTGGGTTGAAAGATATGGCGCTCTGATAGGGGATGACTCGTCAGAACTTCCTGGATTGCGCTTCAGGGAGGCCAGGCTTTATCGTAAACTTGGCGATAATGTCCGAGCTCAGGCATTGCTTGAAGACATTACCAAACGCTTTCCCCAGTCGCCTTTTGCCGACGCGGCGGCATCTGAATTGAGGACTTTTAACGTCTCCAGAGATTTACAGCGCTATATTAATTCTACTCCCCGCAAGGCGGAAGACAGCGGCACAGGTACAACTGCGGGAAACTGGAGCAGTTCCGGCCCGGCCACCAATTAGGATAATTTCTTGATAA
>CAYNKM010000144.1:0-1168 GCA_964397795.1 uncultured Desulfovibrio sp.
AAACCTGGCGATTTGGTTCAAAAAGCCCAAATTATAGGTAAAACCGGCTCGACAGGTCTTGCTTTTGGAGATCATCTGCACTTTGGCATTTTGGTTGGCGGAATAGAAGTCACGCCTCTGGAATGGATAGATCCCAAATGGATCAGGGATAATGTCACTTTGCGGATAGGCGATGACTCGCCCAGACCCAATAATTATTCCAGATGATTATTTTTATTCAAATCTATTCTGTGTACATAACGTTCTTTCCCCAACTGGCAGTAAAGCAGAATTATAAGCGCGATAAATCCAAAAAAGCCCATATAGGGTATAAATAACAGGATTACGGCAGCCACGTAGATAAGAATTTTCTGATTTTTGGTCATGGACCAATACCAGTTGCCTATTCCCTTTTTTCCTGAATTCTGAATGTCCGCCATAATTCCCTCCCTTTCAGATTTTAGCTTTCAGAAGAACTTTCCGAATCAAGCTTAGAATATTTAAATGGCTGTTTCTCCATCATTCCCGTCTGTCTGCTGTTATCCCCGGTTCGTGCTGGCCTGCAAAGCTTATTCATGATTTTCAGATACTGTGAATGTTTATTCAAAAAGAAAGCCAGAGGCGAAGAAAAGTTCCTGCCCAGTAAACCGTCAACAAGTCTTTGTGAAATTTCCTTTTCCCTGATTAAAACCAGCTGGGCTTTGTGCAAAACGAATCGATCCGCTTCGGGCATCGACAGAAGGATTTTCTTGAATGCATCCTGCGCTCTTGGCTGATAATACCAGAAATACATAAGATCCAGGGCATTTATAATAAAAGCTGTTTCAAGATCCCTTGCCCTCGAACCTCCGTGACCTTGCAATCCTCCAGCCCTTGCCAGCTTGATAAGCGCATCCTCCTGGGGAAAAAGAAGCTCAAGCCGGGTATAGCAGGCAAATACATTGGCGAGTTTACTCGCGTAATCCCATCTTCTCATTCTCAAATTAACCTGACTGTCAGCATAACCTTCAATTATTGCGGCGACAGTATCGGAGGCCATTTTTGAAACAATGGCCGCGCTTGGAATCATATAGGATTCAGGATTGGCAACACCAAAACCAACCAGAATATTAAAAAACAGGGTATTATACAGGGAAGAGACAGGTATGGCCAGACCGCTTCTAAAAAAATTCCCTATTGCCGCTTCCTT
>CAYNKM010000144.1:1268-4941 GCA_964397795.1 uncultured Desulfovibrio sp.
GGATCTTTTTCCGTCAGGAGTTTATTGCCCTGGCTCTGATTGAGTCCGCCAAGATTGGCAATATTTCCATTCGTACTTACTCTGCAATATTCGCTTGCTGTTTTCCATTCCTTGCTTTTTTCCATGCCAAGATGGCTGCAGCCTGGAAAACGGCGAAATTTGGAAAGAAGAAATTGCCAGAAAGACTGGTTTTCAGGAAAACGATATATATCTATTTCTTCAACAGGAGAAAAAATGGGGATTTGGCGCGGGTGCTGTTGGCTATTTTTTAATTCCTTTATTGCCCTGGGGGGCACAGTTTCCTTTAAGACCAGACCCATTCCATAAGAGCGGCGTCCCCCAGAACTTGTTCCAATTCGGGATTTGAGAGGTGTATGTCGATAGTGTTCCCACAATTTGGGGACATTACGCAGTATTTCCTGAAATTTTGCGGCCCTGATCAAATCGCCAGATTTTTCAAGTTCTCGACCCATCTGCCGAATCATTTGTTTGACCCTGGGTCCTAGGCCAAGATTTAAGGCTCTTTGCAGATCTCCTATGGCGACAATGTCCTTAAGCTGGCCATCCAGCCATCCTTTCATATTAAAAATTTCCAGATGGGTAATAGCGCCATGACAATCCGTTAAAAATTCTGCCACGTCAATAACGCTTAAACCGGCGGCTCCAAGGACAAGTCGGTATCCGGGATTTAATTCCTGAAGCTGACGCACCAGTTCTTCCGGAGTCAGAGCAAGAAGATCGGGCATTTGTTCCGGAAGATCAGGCTTGGAAAGATCAAGAAGTTCCGGATGTTTTTCACTGGCAAGCCAGTCTTTTTCTATGTTGTAAGGATTTAAGTTTTCCAGATATTCAAGTTCCTTTTTCGCTTCGGGAGTATCCAGCTGGGCAAGAACCCTGGCCCTTGCTTTAACAATGGGAAGAATATGCTTATGAAGCGCTTCGGCAAGATGTTGCGCGCTAGGCTGGCCCCTGCCGACATATTTTATGAAATCTTCAGCGCGGAGTATCGGAATGTCAGATTTCCAGCTTTCTTCAAGAAGGGGGCGAACCCCTTCATTCCAGGCGGCCAGAACCCGTAAAATTCTTTCTTTTTTCCATTCAAGGACTTCTTTGCCCCTTTTCATCATATTGGCAATTTTGGGCGTATGCAAAAATTCCAGAAAATCCTCGTTGGAAGAAAAACCCCTGGGAATCCAGAAAAGATTGGCAAAAGTTCCATAAAAGGGAACCTGAAATTCAATACCTATGCGGACATTAATCCCTGTTATCTGGGCCGCCCTTAAAAGTTCCCTGGCCGCATCCGAGGGTACCCAGTACTCATAACCAACGGTTATATCCCTGATTCCTTTTATCCAGGCGTCCATTATAAGGTGGGTGGGGGTTTTTCGGCCCTTGGTATTCGCATCGTAAACATGATCGTCAAACGCGATCTGATTCCAGGTTTCCGGCATTTCAGGCAGGTGATAGCGGTGAAGCATATACCGGACAATTCTTGGCGTTCCCTGAACTGTTCTTCTGAAATCGTGGGCAAGCTTTAGCTGCTCTATGCGGTTGCCATAGGCGCGCACCATGTCCTTCATAATCTGCATCAAAACCCGCGCGGTATTGCGGCGGAGCAATGAGTGGGCGCTATTCAGGACTTCATCATACAGGACTTCCAATGCCAAAAGTCTGTCCTTGGCCTGTGACGCACCCGCTTCAAGGTTTCGCAAAAGGTTAATTACCGCATAGGCCATTCTTGCAACTGGGGTAGCCGCGAGTTCCTTTATTCCATGGGGACTTAAATTCGAGTTGAAAAGACCATTTTCAGCTGGCGCTCCTTTGGAATCCAGGATTCGGTTGACCAGGGAGAGAATATCCTTATCCTGTTTGTCAAAATAAATTTCAGACCAGAAAGAACCCATAAAACACCCTTTTAAAATTGAGACGCCAAATTATCTGATGATAGTATTATTTGGCGTTAGGTAAAATTTGTTCAAGAAAAATTAAATGAATTCATCCATTCTTCCTGAACGCACTTTTTGCAACAATCGTTCAGCCGCGCCGCGTTCCTGTTCATTCATTTGATTTAATTTTTCATTCAGGAGATTTTCTCCCAGGCGGCGGGTATAGGGCGTTGAATAATTTAGTAAAAATTCCATAAAGGAGGCGAGTGAATTTGGCGAGCAGAGATGTTTGATATCGCCATCCCTGACCATTGTGATAAATTCAGATCCGTTTCTGCCCAGACGCGGACATGCGGTGCAGAAGGAAGGCAAATGTTGGGCTTCTTCCAGCAGGAAGCGCACAACCTCGTCAAGGTGAGTATCTTCGCCTACAGGGAAGGGTGCTCTTTCACCTGGCGCATTGTTCCAGCTTTCATAGGGATTGGCTACGCTGCCAGTCAGAAGCTGGGAACAGCCCGCGTTACAGGCTTCTTTCCAGATTCCTGCCGGCTCGCGGGTAGTAAGGAGAATGCCCGTATATGGGATAGCCAATCTCACCACGGCGACCCTGTATAGAAAATCGGCGTCATTTAATGCGAAGGGCGGCTGCCAGTTACAGCCCGGAGCAGGCCGGACGCGGTGCAGGTTAACTGTTCGGCTTCCCGTTCCATAAGCATCCGCAAGAAAAGCGGAGTGGGCGGCCAGGGCAAGAATATCAAAATCGGCGGGTCCAAGGCCCAATGCCAGGCCAAGACCAACGTCCGACATGCCATTTTCCAAAGCTTGCTGGGGAGACAACAGACGGGATGTGAAATCACTTTTTGGACCAGCCGGATGAGCTGTCCTATAGGCTTCCTGGTTATAAGTTTCCTGATAGATATTTACTGTTCCAGCACCGGCTTCTTTCAGGGGAATATAGTCATCGGGAGCGAGGGCTCCCACATCCAGATTGATACGGCGTATTTCTCCCGTATTATTATATAGTCTGAAAAGGGATTCTATTGCCTCCACAAGATAGGGAATATCCGGTTTTTCAGTCTGGCCGCTTACAAGAACAAGTCTTTTATGCCCCTGATTTAAAAGTTTGTTTCCCGCTTCCCTTATTTCAGAAATTGATAATTTTTTTCTGGCTATTTCATCATTACTGCTTTTATAGGCGCAATAAAGACAATCGCTTGCGCAGTGATTGTCAACATGAAGGGGGGCGGTGAGGACAATGCGGTCTCCATAGACCTTCTGTTTTACCCTGTTGGCCGCCTTCAGGACATTTTTTTTATCTTCCTCTTTTTTAACGCGCAAAAGAGCGACAATTTCATCCTGGCTCAATGGTTCAAGCGATAATGATTTATCAATAATATTTTCCAAAACAGCCTTGTCAGGTTCGCTTTCGCGACTCAAGGCAATCTCGATTTCCGTAGGGTTAAACCATTCTTTTGCACTGGATGAGGTAGCGCCCATTTTAAAATCCTTTAATTTTTTTTAATTAATAAAATATATCAATATTTGCGTAAAATATGAAGTTTAAAACGTCCGTATTATAGCTATTTTAAAAAAATGGGTTTTAATTATACTTTTTAAAAAATGTCCATAATGCCTGTTCAAGTTTCTGGTGAAGAAGATTACGTTCATCCTTGTTTACGGAAAGGCACAATTCAGGTAACTCTATCTGGAAAGCTTTTGAGCAGGGGCTCATCAGAGCACCAGTATCCGCATTGGGTAAATCGAGATAACTGGCTTTTTTGCCCAAG
>CAYNKM010000145.1:0-4937 GCA_964397795.1 uncultured Desulfovibrio sp.
GGGATTATAGGTATTAAACGTGTAGGCCGGCAGTCCAAAAATCGAGCCACGGTTTCTTATGAGATAGGATTGGATAATGCCAGGATCTTGATGAAGATAATCGTGCCTTGCGGAGCCAGGTAGAGTGCGAAATGCTCCGTATTCAGATGGGGTAAGATACTGGGCGGCTGGCATATAGCCCATCTGATCCCCGGTCATAAACCGAAGAGCCAGAGGGTCAGTCAGAAGCGGTTGTGGTTCCTGCGTCAGCGCCATTGTTATTCCTGCTGTTATTTTCGGAGATTGTCTGATTTAATGCCACAATGGCTGCTTCCAGTTGATCGATAGATCCAAAACTGCCAAGCCTGGCAAGCGCTGTGGCATATCTTGTCTGGACCGAGATATGATCGTTTTCCCTCTTTTTACTTTCACTTTCCGTTTCCTGTTTGCTTTCCCTAAGAGAAAGCAGGTTGCCAATGCGCATAAGGCTTTTATTTAAATTACCGAGGCACTTTTTACTTACATCCTCGGATATTTTTCCCGCGCCAGCGACAAACAGAAGGCTCATCATAACATCACCAACCCATGAATCATATTGACGGCGATAGGCATTTTTCTGGGTGTAAGACCACATGGCGAGCCTGAACTCAATTGAGTCGCGGGCGTATTGCACCCCAGAGGAAAGAATCAATTCTGCCCTTATTTTTCCTTCTGGGGTGTCATAAAATTTTTTACAGCCCAATCCGACGTAGCCACAGCGAGGAGACGATCAAATACGGATAGTTTACGGACAAGCGCGTTCTGGACAATATAGGGAAGATTACGAACAAACTCGCGTGTTTTTTCCAGATCCTCCTCTGTCCGCAGGACAAACTCCTTTTCCCCGTATTTATTGAGCGAGGCTGCAAGATTGCATTCAGCTATGATATTATTATAGCGGATGTTGGATACCATTGCTGACTCAGCTGTAATATCGTCGAGGATTTCGCTTATATAATTATCAACCCACGCTGGGCGCACAATGAAATTGACTGGGATACGATTAAACAGATCAAAAGACCACGAAATCGAACCAGATGTCAGCAAGACTTCCATGGCCTCGGAAACGTCTTTTTCCCCAAGACCGTTTTTGGCCAGGTAATCCATATATCCCTTGACAATAATATCACCGCTAAAATTATCCAGCAGATCAATCTGTGTCTCTCCCTTCTCATCTACATTTGCGCTGGAAACAGGTTTTGGTTCTGGAGCCACATTTCTTGGCGGCATTGTTCCAACAGGTGGTTTAGCCTGACGAATATCCATATTTCACCCACATTAATGTTATGTTAGTCGCTGGTCGCAAAATCCCAGCCTTCAATCAATTTTCCCTCAATATTTCCAGTAACAGGATCACCCAGACGCACCACAGGAAGATTATCAAGAAAGAACACTTCAGACTTGCCAATCGCCTCACATGTGTGTCCGCAATAACCAAGCCCAATTGATCCGGTTGTGCAAATATCCTTTCCCTCGATCTGCTTATCTATAGCTCCGGTTATCATTTCGCCCTGTACAAGACTGCCTCCGCAGGCAAGACAGATACCCTCAAATTTGTGTCCTACGGTTACTATGGGAAGAGCCATTATCCTTTTCCCGCAAGCCTGATGACATACAGATCATCAGCCAGTTTGACTACTCTTTCATATACCTTGTTCACCCTATACTCAAAAATGATTTCCAGTTTCTCCTTTATCTCTGCTCCCCCAGAGTCCCATATTGCGCCTATCTTTTCCATAATGGTCTCAACGTCCTCTGGAATGCGGTCTGCCACTTCGATCATATCACAAAGCGCGGCGATACATTTTTCAAGATCCCTCGCCTGTTTCAAAAGCTCCTCAACCCCGGCTTTCCTGAGCATCTCCTTATAAAGATTTTCAAGATCGTTCAGCTTGGAAAGGGGAATATCCTTCGCCATGTTTATATATTGGCTTGCGGCTGATAAAAGCAGATTTTTAAGTACAAATATCAGATTGAGATATGACGCGCCTGAATCTATCGCGTCCAGTATCGCGGCGGCTGTTTTGCCTATGGGAGTATCCACCAGAAAAGGACACCTTAGTATATCCTCAAGGCACTGTTTGAGATCGTTTACCAGTCCCCCCGCCCCTCCAAGCAACTCATCTATTAGCTTGTATAGGTCATCAAAAGCGCCAAGCGCGATCTTTGCCACATCATATGCAGCGTCAAAGGGCATTTCGACAAGATCGCTGATCATCCTCTTGATTTTTAATGGCACTTCAATGGCAGCCTCGATTATATCGATAACGTATTTATAGGCGGCCAGAGCCGCTTCACACTCAGGAGTTGTGGGCTTAATCTCAGGTGCTTCAGGGAATCCTTCCTCCAATTTTGCAAGTCTTGTCTGTTCAACGCAAAGCGGCCCAAAAACATGAACGAATCCTTCAGGGCACTTGCCGTTTACGGCTGTGTTTGTTCCCCCGTTACCGGTATTGCCTTCCCCCATTTCTATACCTTTGTAATATTAAAATGTGAGCATTTCAGATCAAAACCGGCGCATTCCAGCTGATAAGGCGCGTTTCCCGCAGCAGCGCTGCTTGTGATATATAGGCCATTACAGTCTATGTGGAGAACCTGACCCACCGTGAGATCCATATTTCCGGCAACTGCATGTTTCTCATCTCCACCCACTATCTGGGTTTTATCAGTGCCAATAGTTCTGTCCTCTTTTTCCACAATTTCAGACTTGCGCGATTTTCCCACCCGTTCCGAATGATTTCCGCGCAAATCATCATATGTATCCTCTTTGACAAGGGTATGCTTTTCCTTGCCAACCATAAGCAGATAATTATTGGATGTGGTAAAAATAAGCTTCCCATCCTTGCCCATCATTAAAGCGCCAAACTCAACCCCGTCCGTGCTTGTCACCCGCACTCCAAACCTGGCCTCTGGCGCATCTTCCGTATCCCCAAGATGCAGGAAAACCGTATTGACGCCAGAACCAGCAAGGGATTCATTGCCGTATTCGGCGCCCCCCTTAATTGTTAATCCTGCGCGTCCAGAGCTTCCATGAGAAAATTCCAATGAGCCAAAATCCGTAAAGAGCTGAAACTGTCTGGCTACCAGGCGGACAAAATCCATCCCCGCTCCCAGTATTAACTGACACAGCGGTGAAACCTTGAGCACCGCGGAACCATCGCCAAGTAAACCCAGGCTTGAGCCACCGTCTGAAGTAAAAATCTTGTCATTGGGCTGAAAATCAGTATTTCGGCCAGACGCGAAGGACGGAGCTGTGGCCTTGCCATATGTTTTTTCATTCGCTCCGCCAGTTTCGGTTTCAGAAACACCCACAGACACTTTTTCAGGAAATGATATTCGGTATGGCAGAGTGCCAAAGATATATGGATAGCCGTCAATAAAACCGTAATAAACTACCGCGCCCCGCAAGTTGCTTGACCATTGAGCGTCGTTGGAGAACAAGCCCCCAGAACTATTGGCTACGGCCACGCCATAGAGCATGTCACCCTCCGTGCGTAAAATATCGCAGGTGGCCGTCTTGGGATTTACGCTAATTACAATCGCGGTGCGAAAAAAACTGTTTAAATTGTCCATACATTCTCCAAAAAGCTCATAAATATTGTCCCGAATAAAAAAATTTTTAGCACTGTAATTAAAAGAAAAAGCTCCGTCGCTAAGACGGAGCTGGAAAACAGGAAATCTTTTTTTGATTACTACGCCATGCTGGATACGTACTCTACCTGTTCGCGGCGATGTTTTTCATCATTATTAAGATTACTTGTATTGACAGAGGAAGTCCATGGGATACACCTGTCAGCCAATAATGTCACATTTTCCATAATCATCGCCTCATGGCCTGACATGGCCACCTGCTTGCTGACAATCGTGCAAACCTCGAAATATTCCGCGCCCGCGCATTTTTTCATATAACCGCCAAGTGTTGCTGGCGAGTTATAAATAATGCCAAGACCAATTGGCACTCGGAAAATATCTTCTTCCAGATTGCTGAACCATGAGGCGTCATCCACACTTGGGATATTTCCATATTTGGAGTTGCGATTATAAATGTCCATGCCAAACTTGGCATCGGCATATAAAGAACGCAAGGTATTCAAACCCAGAATCATCATACGGTTAATCTGAATCTGGACAGGCTGATTTGTTGAGGCAAAAATATGGCGCCTTGAGCCAATGGCTTTCAAAGGCTGGACATTGCGGTTTTCGGAATGCGAAACATTGTTAGCAAAACCGATTATATGAAAATCATCGTCACCACTCCCGGCATGGCGCAACCTTGGAGGCCCAGACACCATCAGACAGTCATCAGGCAGAATCAGGGTAAGCTGTGAAGTATCATGGGGATGCTCTACGAAAGCTTCCTTGTAATTTTGAACCCAGGAATCCTTACGATAGACCACAGGCTCTTGTGATTTTTCAATTTCTTGGATTGGTCTAAATGACATTGTTTATATCCTCCCTTATGAGCTTGTTACCTGGAGGAACACCGACTTGAGGTGCAACCCGATTGTATTTAAGGGATATGGCATGGAAATCTCCGCGTACATCTCCACACGGTCACGCACATTTTCAAGCTGTGTCACAGAAACTATGCTATAATCCAAAAGCCGGCTGCCAATTTTAGGCTGGCTATCCAGCTTGATTGTCTCCAGCGTTCCCTCAAGAGCGGTCCGTAATGAACCCAGGGTCGCAGCATTAATGTTGTATTTACCAATGAAGTTGTCCATAACATCACGGCAGATATAGGAAATATAGTCAAAATTCTTCGTAAACGACACTTCCTGAAATTCCACTGTGGAGCGGTCTGTAGAAAGCTGATGCCTGATATAGGGAGCAGCCGCTGGCGTAGTCTGAACAAAGATGAATGTGCCGCCGTCAGCGATAATATCAAGCTGGTCATTGCTAAAATAATCGCCGCTTCC
>CAYNKM010000146.1:0-4936 GCA_964397795.1 uncultured Desulfovibrio sp.
ACTGGCATGCCCTGACCAGCGATTACGCAGATCCATCCAGAATATCTGAAAACAGTTATAATATGGTTCTGGACTGGCTCGCCTCCGGTCTCGATCCTGATAAATGCGTCATTTTCCGCCAATCCTCCATTAAGGAAACAGCGGAATTATCCCTTCTTTTTTCAATGATAACCCCTGTATCCTGGCTGGAGCGCAACCCTACCTATAAGGAACAACTGCAGCAAATAAGCAACAAGGATCTGGGTAACATTGGCTTTCTCTCCTATCCGGTTCTGATGGCTGCCGATATCCTCATGTATTTGCCAGTCGGCGTGCCAGTTGGCGAGGATCAACTTCCCCATCTTGAGCTTACCCGTGAAATCGCCAGAAGATTTAATTACCTTTATGGGGATCTCTTCACCGAACCCCAGGCAATGCTTACAAAAGCCTGTAAATGCCCGGGGCTGGATGGTCGCAAAATGTCCAAAAGTTACGGCAACAGCATTTTCCTCCAGGATGACCAAAAGACTATCGACAGCAAAATCAGAACAATGTTTACAGATCCGGCCAGATTGAGAAAGTCCGATCCTGGAAATCCCGACATATGCAACCTCTTTCCCTATCATCTTCTTGTATCCACCCCTGAAGAACAAAATGAAATCCGTCAGGGCTGTTCATCGGCAACCCTCGGCTGCGTGGAATGTAAAAAAATATTCCAGCGCAACCTTGAAAAAATTCTCTCTCCCATGCGGGAAAGAAGGCAAGAATTACTGAACAAGCCGGAAGTGGTGCAAGAGGTTCTGGAAAAGGGAAATGAAAAGGCAAGGGCTTTTGCCTCTCGTACAATGGAAAAAGCCAGAGCGAAAATGGGATTACATTAAACAATGCCCAAATTGATGGGTATAGATTATGGACTGGAGCGCACCGGGCTTGCCGTGACCGATCCGGCTGGCAAGCTTGTTTTTCCCCTTGAAACCGTTTATTTCAGGGATTTTAAATCCCGCCATGATTTTTTTGACAGTCTGGCTGACAGAATCAGAAATGAACAGATTGAAGCTCTTGTCTGGGGTCTGCCATTAAGTCTGGATGGATCAGAGAACTTGATGTGTACCCAGATCAGAAACGCCGCGAAAAGATTAAGTCGCAGAATTGATATTCCCGTATTCTTTATGCCGGAAACCTTGAGTTCCTATGAAGCCGAAAGCGATCTGCGCTCCCTTGGTCTGAAAGGTGAGAAATTGAAAAAGGTTCTGGATCAGCAGGCAGCCTGCCGCATTCTGGAATCCTGGCTAAATCGGAACGTGGACGCGGGGATTTAATGTGAGATTGATTTTAAAAATCGGATCAGTCCTGTTAATCCTGCTTTTGCTTGCGGCGGGCATATTCTGCTATCTGGCCTGGAATTTCCTGAACACGCCCCCCGCATCCCCCGGCAAGGAAATTCTGTTTAATATAGCCCCGGGATCTTCCTCCGCAAAAATAGCCCAGGATTTGAAAGCAAAAAATCTGATTTCAAATGTGAATAAATTCCTGTTGCTTGTCTGGTTCAAGAATGATTCCGGAAAGCTTCAGGCAGGACGCTTTGTGCTGAATAGCGGCTGGAAACCGGAAAAAATCCTGGATACCATCGTAAATGGCAAGGCCATGCTGCACAAGGTCACAATACCTGAAGGCTTGACCTGGTGGCAAACCGCCAAAATTCTGGAAGACGCCGGTTTTATACGCATGAATGATTTCCGGGAAATTATCTCCGATCCGGCCTTTCTCAATCACTATGGCATACCCTTCAAAAGCGCTGAAGGTTTTTTAATGCCGGACACCTATTTTTTAAGAAAACCGGATATGGACACTCTGTCAAATCAGACCAGTGAAGAACAGGATAAAATCTGGAAAAATCAGGCCAGGACAATCGCCGCTCGCATGGTTGACAATTTCTGGCGCAAAACTGAAAATCTCTGGCCCAGGCAGGAAAACCCAAAAGCCGCCAGCGGCAACAGACCGGAAAGGGACATTTTGAAAAAAATGGCCATTCTCGCCTCAATTGTTGAAAAGGAAACAGGACTGGAAAAAGAAAGAAGCCGCGTTGCCGGTGTTTATACCAACCGTCTGTCAAAAAATATGCTGCTCCAGGCGGATCCTACCGTCATTTATGGACTTGGGCCAGAATTTCAGGGCGTCCTTACCAGGGCAAACCTCTCCGATGACAAAAATCCCTATAATACCTATCAGAATCCAGGTCTGCCCCCCGGTCCGATCAGTTCCTTCGGTACAGCTTCCCTGAAGGCCGCCTTAAATCCCGAAAAACATTCCTTTCTTTATTTTGTTGCCATAACCGACGGCGGTGAGCATAAATTTTCCCAGACCCTTGAAGAACACAATATTGCCGTGCGGCAATACCGCCGCCAGAAAAATAAGTAATAAAGCCATGAAATATCTTATATTACAGGACTTCTCCGGTCAGCCCGTACCCTTCATTTTTCCCGATAAAGTTGATCATGCTGAAATGCGGGAGCAGCTCCCCTATGGACAGCTGCTTTCTGCCGGCTATTTAAATTATGATTCAGACGGATTGAAATGTAGTGGCGGCAATGCCGAACTCAATATAAAATCCAGGCCTGAAGAGGATTTGTCAATAATTCTGGAAGCCCTTGGAAATATTGAAAAAAACTAAGGCGGTAATGATTGCCGCCTGTTCAAGCAATTCCGGCAAGACAACTGCCGCCCTGGGGCTTGTCTGCCTCCTCCGTAAAATGGGACTTTCAGTTTCGGCCGCCAAATGCGGGCCCGATTATATTGATAGAACCTGGCTAAACTGGGCTACCGAAAAACCCGCCGCCAACCTCGATTTACGCATGACCGATCGGGATGGCCTGACGGCCATACTGGAAAGAATTTTTCATCAGAGTGGAGATCTTCTCATCGTGGAAGGGGCAATGGGATTTTTTGACGGGGATGACAAGGGAATGGCGTCTTCCGCCCAGATTGCTGCCTTCCTGAAAATTCCGGTTATTTTATTGCTCAATGCCCGGGGCATGGCTCATAGCCTGTTGGCATTACTGCAGGGTTTTCTGGATTATCAGGCAGACTGGATGTCTGAATATGGCAAACCTCATGTTATTGGCGTTATCTGCACACATGTCAGCGGCTCAAGACATGGCCAGTACTGTCAAAAAATTCTTGAACCATTTTTAAAATCGCGCGGTCTTGACTTTTTCGGTTGTCTCCCCTCCCAAAATCTCCCCTCAATCCCTTCCCGGCATTTGGGCCTGATGAATCCGGAAGAAACCGGCCTGACCCGGGAACATCTGGCTAACTGGTTTGATAATTCCTGTTCGGTTAATAAAATTATAAAAGCCCTGAATTATACCCCGTCCCCAGCATCCAAAATAACGCGAGCAGAAAGACAGGCTTTTTTCCCGGCATTAAAAAAAATTCCTTCAGCGATAAAAATTGCGATAGCCCACGACCAGGCCTTTTATTTCTGCTATGCGGATCTCCCCGCCTTGCTGGAAGAAATGGGTGCGAAACCTGTCTTTTTTTCTCCGCTCAATGACAGGTCCCTTCCGGAATGCGACGCCCTTTATTTGCCAGGCGGCTATCCGGAATTATTTCTGGACAGGTTATCCCAAAATAAATCCATGATGGACTCTATCAGAAAAAAAGCCTCGTCCGATCTTCCCATTTATGGAGAATGCGGCGGATATATTTATCTTGGACAGGGCATAAGAGACTTGAACGGGCGCATGTATGAAATGTGCGCGCTTCTCCCGCCCCATTTTGAATTGACAAAAAACCTGCAGGCCCTTGGTTACAGGGAACTTCAGGCCGCGGCCTCCGATTTTCTCCCCCCCGATATCGGCATATTGAAAGGTCATGAGTTCCACTATACAAAAATCGCATCCTGCAAGGATGACAGGCGTTTGTGGAAATATACCGGACGCGACTGTGAAACTGTTTTTGACGGTTATATAAATGGCTGCGTAATGGGAGCTTTTACCCACCTGTTTCCGGAAGGTTCCAAAAACTTCTGGCGATTCTGGATAAGGATGATTAAGGAAAAAATTATTCCCGATGGAACTGGACAAGGCAAAGACACCTTCGGAAATTGAACGAAGATCTTTTGAAATAATAGATAATGAAATTCCAGAACCGCGCAGATATGCGGGTCTCCTGTGGGATGTGGCCAGACGCTGTATTCACGCTGCCGGAGATACTTCCATCCTGGAAAACCTGGTGCTGGAAGAACAGGCTCTTGAAAACGGCCTGACTGCCCTGGAAAACGGCTGCACCATCTATACAGATACGCGGATGCTTGCGGCTGGCCTTGTCCCGCGCAGAATGGACAGACTCGGAGTAAAGGTTATCCCGCTAATGGATCTGCCTGAGCTTTCCCAAACTGCCGACTTGATGAACAGTACCAGATGCCGTGCCGGTATCCATTTAATAAAAAATAAATTATCCCAAGATATAATCGCCATAGGTAACGCCCCTACCGCCCTCCTCGGACTTCTCGATGAACTTGCCGTCCTGTCGGATCCCGGCCAGGGCCCCGCCCTGATTGTGGGCATGCCGGTGGGTTTCGTCAACGCCGAACTGAGCAAGGAGTTTCTGCATCAAAGTCCCTGGCCCAAATTTATCCTCAAAGGAAGAAGAGGCGGATGCGCCATCGCGGCCGCGGCTATAAACGCACTTGCGGACATAGCCCTTGCCAGAAAACTTTAGGTGATATGGAGAAATAAAAAAGGATGAGAGTGCTTCTTTTAGGTATGGATTTGATGGGACTGCATGGATCTTTTCTGCATTTATTTGAATATGCCCAGTATTTTGCCAGACGCGGCGACGAGGTATATGTAGGATCCGTTTTTATATCTCCCATGAATTTAAAAATGCTGGAAGATGAGGGCATAACTGTAAAACAGATCAATAACTTGCCCCTGGATCAAAAGTTTGACCTGGT
>CAYNKM010000147.1:0-4918 GCA_964397795.1 uncultured Desulfovibrio sp.
GATAGAGCAGCAGGCTACGAACCTGGAGGTCGGGAGTTCGAATCTCTCTGGGCGCGCCAAATATTTCAGGGAGTCACTTGATACCAGTGACTCCTTTTTTTATCCCGGATATGTCATGAATGGGGGTATCTTTTTTGTTACTGGCTATTCTGCATATTTTCAAAAAATCTGGCATGAATCCCGCTTGTGGTTCAGGCGTCACCCCTGCCAGGAAGGACAATTATCACGGGGCAGGAAAATAATTATCCCAATCGTACCAGTATGGCGCCTGCCATAACCAGAATGACTGCCAGAATACGGAGGAAGGTCAGTTTTTCATGGAGAAAGATAACCGCCAGGAGCATGCCGAAAATTACGGAGCTTTCCCTTAAGGCGGCAACCAGCGCTATGGGAGCGATGGTCATGGCCCATATGGCGATTCCATAAGATCCGAGGCCGCATAGACCTCCCGTTATCCCTATTAGCGCCCTGCTTTTGAGATAATCAAGGTAATTTGAACCGTAGCGGAGAAGGATATAAATATTCAGGGGAAAGATGTTGAGAAAAAAAAGCCAGCATGTATAGCTTACGCTATCTCCTGAAAGTCGCGCGCCCAGTCCGTCTGCCAGGGTATAGCCCATTATCACAAATGAAGTCCGCAGGGAATAGAGAATACCTTTCATATTTCCCTTACTATGCAGTTTTTGCTGCAGGGCCAGAGTGAAGATCCCTGAACAGAGCAGCAGGATTCCTCCCCAGCCGAAAAGACCGAGGTGAGCGCCTATCATGGTCATGGCCAAAGCTGTCAGCATGGGAGCGGTTCCCCGCATTATCGTATAGCCAAGGGAAATATCCGCTATTTTATAGGTGGCTGCGACACAGAGATAATAGAGAAGATGACAGCAGCAGGAAGCGGCAAGATATAACCAGCAGGAGCTGTCGGGAAAGGGGAGAAAAGGCAAGATAAAGGCGGCGCCCAGGCCTCCTCCAAGGGCGTTCATGCCTGTTTCATAAAATTTATTGGAGCCGCCTTTGACGATTATATTCCAGCTCGCATGAAGCAGGGCCGCAGCCAGTACCAGAAAAATAACAGATACAGACATATATGAATCCGGCAAGTTGGTAAAAATTTACTGCGAATGTATAATAAGATTATACATTCGCAGTATCTGACTTTTATGCGATGATGCTCGTGAAATTGTCTTAAGCGAAGTGGCCTGACAGTTAAAAGGCAATGAAAGCAAGATCTTGTATCAGTGAGAAACTGCCAGGTCTTTTCATTTGTCGGTAAACAGTTAATTTATTGTGTCTGGCACGGATACAATTTTGTTTATATCTTCTCCAGCTTATATTCCCTTGTGCCCATACCTATTTCTTCGGCATAGGTCAGTTGCCTTTCTCCAAAAGTATGGGGCCAGCGGGCCTTGAATTTATCCGTAACGCCCTCCAGCTCTGCCACCAGGGCGGGGGCGCTATTGACAAGATCATAACTGGCCTGATCAATGGCGACAGGATCGCGGCTGGCAAGAATGCCTATATCTGCCACCATCGGCCCGTCGGTCCAGCCGACGCAATCGCAGTCGGGAGCGATATTCAGAAGGAAGTTCAGATAGCATATGTGATCTTCTTTTCCTTTTACCACTCCGTAAGCATATTCCACCATTCTTTCTATGAAAGGTATCATGTCCGTAGCCCAATCTATGCCTATGGCCTTTACGGGGCAGACAGTAATGCATTCAAAACAGCCTACGCATTTTGAAACGTCAACATGGCTTTTTTTGTCAATGAGGGTTAGCGCGCCCTGGGGACAGACCTTGACGCAGCGACCGCAGCCTATGCAAATCTCTTCATTGATTTGGACGTGAGTATTATGCTGGTCTCTTTTACCCCGAACTGAAGCTCCGCCCATGGCAAGATTTTTGATTGCGCCGCCAAAACCGCCCATTTCATGACCCTTGAAGTGGGACATGACCACCAGGGAAGGAACTTCCCTCAGTGCGGCGGCAACGTAAACTTCCTTGAAATGATGCAGGTCAACCCCGACCGGGATATCGTTTTTGCCGTAAAGACCGTCAGCTATTACAATGGGACAATTGACGGTTGCGGGCGAAAAGCCATGCATATAAGCTACTCTTAAATGGTTGACCGCATTATTGCGCCAGCCTGAATAAAGGGTGGTAGAGTCTGTCAGAAACGGGTTTGCTCCTGCTTCAGATATCTTGTTGACAACCCTGAGAGCAAAAGTGGGATTGAGATGACTGTCATTGCCATATTCGCCAAAGTGCAATTTCACGCCGCAAAGATCATCTTTTTTAATGATGTCTTTCAAGTCCAGCGCGTCACAAAGTCGCTCAATTTTGGCGCCCTTGCTGGTTGCCGAGGTGCGACTGTGGTTTGATGCGAAATAAACTACTGCTGCCATTAGGGTTCTCCTTGTTAATGATAGCGACAGACTGAAATCGGGACTATTTTGGCTCGGCCCAAATTAAATATCCCTATTAAATCATTATGTAAATGCGGATTTCATGGATAATGGAATGTGCCGGTCAGAACTGGTTGAAGCAGAAAGCCATAAATAGTAAAAATCAATGCCGGACAAAACTCGATAATAATCAATTTTGCAGGTTTAAAAAAGGAAAGGGCGGCGATTATGCAAACCATAATATTGTGCGGAGGCAAGGGGACGCGGCTTAGGGAAGAAACAGCCATCAAGCCCAAACCGATGGTTGAAATTGGCGGGAGGCCAATGCTCTGGCATATCATGTCAATATATGCCCGTTTTGGCCTTAAGGATTTCATTTTGCCGCTGGGATATAAGGGACAGGTGATAAAGCAATATTTTTATGATTATCAACTTCGAAATTCCGACTTCAAGATAAACCTGAAAAGTGGGACCATAACCAAGTATCCGGACAGGGTGGAGGACTGGAACGTCACGTTATGCGATACTGGAGAAGATACTTTGAAGGGGGCCAGAATCAAGCGGGTGGCGAAGCATCTGGAGGGAGATCGCTTTATGGTCACCTATGGAGATGGGGTGGCAGATATCGATATTGGCAGGCTGCTGGATTTCCACAAGCGTTCAAAGACAATAGGGACATTTACCGGAGTAAGGATGCCTTCCCGTTTTGGATCAGTCCGTACAGACAAGGAGGGCAAGATTCTTTCCTGGGAAGAAAAACCTATTCTGGATGAATACATAAATTGTGGCTTTTTTGTTTTTGAACGTGAATTTCTGGATTTTCTGGATGAGGACGAGTCTTGTGATCTGGAAAAAGAACCCCTTAAAAGACTGGCCCAGGCAGGTCAGCTTTCCATGTATCCCCATGATGGACAATGGCAGTGCATGGATACTTTAAGGGATTCAATTTATCTGAACAATCTGTGGGACAATAATAAAGCCTTCTGGATGCAAAAATAACAAACCTGAATATGCGGGGATATATGTTTGGAAATGTTTATAATGGACGCAATGTTTTTATAACAGGTCATACCGGCTTCAAGGGTTCATGGTTAAGTTCCTGGCTTTTGAATATGGGAGCCAGGGTAACCGGCTTTTCCAGGGATATTCCCAGTCAGCCGTCCAATTTCGAAGCGTTAAATCTGGCGGACAAGATTACCGATATACGTGGGGACGTACGCGATTTGGGCCACTTAAGCCAGATTATGCAAGACAGCCAGCCCGAAGTCATTTTTCATCTGGCAGCGCAGGCGCTTGTAAGAACATCGTATGAAGATCCTGTGAATACCATGGAAACAAACATGCTGGGCGTTATGAATATTCTGGAAGCGGCCAGAAAATTACCCTCCATTAAAGCCATAGTGATAATAACATCCGACAAGTGCTACAGAAATGAAGAATGGATTTGGGGCTACAGGGAGACTGATCGCCTTGGAGGTTCGGATCCCTATTCCGCTTCAAAAGGCTGTGCCGAAATTATTGCCCATTCATATTTTGATAGTTTCTATAGAGAGGGAGCGGCTTGCGCCACCGCAAGGGCGGGAAATGTGATAGGCGGGGGCGACTGGGCCAGGGATCGTATCATACCGGATTGCGCCCGCGCCTGGGCAGATAAAAGGGCCGTTGAAATACGCAATCCCTCCGCCACGCGTCCATGGCAGCATGTTCTGGAACCGCTATCAGGATATCTTGTTCTGGGACAAAAACTTCTTGAGACCTCAAGGGATTAGGGGATTCATGGTCAGTCCTATAATTTTCGCCCAGCCGCGGATGTAAATAAATCCGTAGCACAGGTTGTGAATGGCCTGCGGCCTTTCTGGTCGGGTTTCAGCAGTATTTTGGACCCTGTTCCTGAAAATCAGAAAAAGGAAAGCACGCTGCTTAAATTGTGCTGTGACAAGGCGCTTGCCGAACTTGACTGGAAAGCGGTTTTGAATTTTGAAGAAACAATCGCGTACACAGCATTATGGTATGATAAATATTATAAGGGTATAGGAGACATGTGGAATTTTACCCTGGGTCAGATAAGCGATTATTGTAATACCGCCCGGGAACGGGGTCTCGCCTGGGCTTCTGATTAGGGAGGGCGTCATGAGCGTGGAAATGGAGTCAACTGGAATAATGGATGCCTGGTGGGCCCCTCTGAAAATAATACCAGCCAAGGGCGGGCCTGTAATGCATTTGCTCAAAAGGGATCAGTTATTTCGGGAGATTTTTCCTGAAGGCATAGCCGAAATATATTTTTCGGAGATTTTACCCGGGATGATCAAGGCATGGAAAATTCATTCCAGACAAAATGGGCTTTTTACCGTGCCTTATGGCCTGATTCGTCTTGTCCTATACGACAGGAGGGATGATTCTTTCACCAGGGGCGCGCTATCCGTCCAGTATCTTGGACGACCCGATTATTACCGCATGCTGAGAATTCCGGCCCGTGTCTGGTATGGCTTTCAGTGCATTGGGGACAAGCCCGCGATT
>CAYNKM010000148.1:0-4904 GCA_964397795.1 uncultured Desulfovibrio sp.
TATAAGCTGGGAAAGATGAGGCCTAATAGAAGGACTGACCAGGATAACTGGCTGTCCGTCTGTATTTACGGCATTATCCACAGCATTATTTATATTTTGAATCAGTTTTTGAGCCATAGCTGGATTCAGGGAAAGGAAAGTCGCTCCATTTTCGGTTTGACGTATGCTTTCCTGTACCATACGTTCAGCATTCCCATTCAATGTAAGTACCGGCAAGACTCCCTGACTGTCAAGATAGGGACGTACTATTGTTCTTGAGAGTTTCTCGCGAACATGTTCTGCCAACATTTCTGGAGATCTTCCCCCACCTATATCTGAAAGAGTTTCAACTATGGTTAGCATGTCACGGATACTGACATTTTCCCGTACCAGAAGCTGCAGAACTTTTTGCACGCCGCCCAGGTTGATAGTACCAGGAACAAGATCTTCAACAGCCTTGGGTGAATGCGTGGCCAGAGTATCGAGCAGTCCCTGGACTGCCTGTCTGTCCAGAAAGTCGGCCAAATGACGTTTAAACACTTCTGTAAGATGCGTAGCTATAACAGTCGCAGGATCTACTACGGTATAGCCTGCCAACATGGCTTCTTCTCTCTGGCTTTCCGGAATCCACAGAGCGGGCAAGTTGAATGCGGGTTCTGTAGTTTCAATGCCCTGGATCCGGGTAGTGACATTGCCAGGATCCATAGCCAGGAAATGATCCACCAATATTTCCGCTGATGCCACCTGATTTCCTTTTATCAGCAGAGAATACTGTCCAGGACGAAGTTGAAGGTTATCCCTCAGATGGAGAGATGGAATGACTACGCCCATATCCAGGACAAATTGCCGACGGATGGAACGGATACGCGCCAAAATATTGCCACTTTGGTCTTCATCCACCAGGGGAATAAGTCCATAACCCACCTCCAGTTCAAGGGCATCCAGGGGAAGAAGCGCCTGGACTTCTTCAGGAGTATCCGCAGTAACCGCCTTGTTATTTTGGCCGGATGTTTTGCTTTGGGCTTCTTCACCATTCTTATTTTTATCCTGAGAAAGGCGGGCAACCACGAACAGCAATGCGGCCATAACCAGGAATGGAATTGCGGGAAGACCGGGAACGATTGCAAATATCACCAGTACGCCGGATACCATTTTAAGGGCCTGGCTATTGAAAGTGAGCTGGGCAAGAAATTCTTCGCCCATTTTAGCTTCAGAAGCTGCGCGTGAAACCAGCAAACCAGTAGCTGTAGAAACAATAATTGACGGAATGGTGGATACAAGACCATCGCCAATTGTCAAAAGCGAATAAGTGGTAACCGCGCTATTCCAGTCCATATCTTTCTGGACCATACCAATAATAATACCCCCGATAATATTAACAAGGGTAATCATCATACCTGCGTTTACGTCGCCAGAAACAAATTTACAGGCACCGTCCATAGCTCCATAGAAATCAGCTTCCTTTCTTAAAGCCTGGCGACGTCCCGTAGCTTCAGCTTCATCGATAAGACCGGCATTCAGATCCGCTTCTATTGCCATCTGTTTTCCTGGCATTGCATCCAGCGTAAAACGGGCGGCAACTTCAGCAATACGGGTAGTACCGGCAGTGATAACCACTTTATTAAGGATGAACATAATCATGAAGATTACGCCACCGACGACAAAGCTTCCTCCGACAACGAATTCACCAAAGGATCTGATAACGCTTCCCGCCGCTTCAACACCCTGATCACCATTAAGTAAAATCAGACGGGTGGAAGCCACATTAAGGGCCAGACGCAGCAAAGTCGTTATAAGTAAAAGAGAAGGAAATATGGTAAACTCCAGAGGGGAGTTCATAAACATTGTTGTTACAAGAATAAGCAAGGATATAGAAATACTTACGCAAAGCATTATATCCATAAAAAAGGTTGGCAATGGCACAAGCATTACAAATAAAATGACAACGACACCTGCTGCCAATGCCAATTCTCCATGTTTGGAGAAACGCGTATAATCAAATTGTGGAAGACTAGCTGTTGCCATTTTTTTGACACCTCATAAACTTTGAAAAGATTTTTTTATCAATATAATCTATTTTAATTGGCTCTGGGCTTGAGTTTCCAGATACTGGCGAGCAATGTTGCAACCGCCTTATATAATTCTTCCGGAATCATCTCGCCTATTTCTACTGCTTTATACAAAGCGCGTGCCAAAGGAACATTCTCCCGAATAGGCACATTATGCTCCCTGGCCACTTCCTTAATTTTTTCGGCCAAATGATCCGCTCCCTTGGCGATAACCACTGGAGCCTGAGATTCCTGAGAATTGTATCTTAAAGCCACTGCTATATGATTAGGATTTGTCACCACTACGTCAGCCTGGGGGACAGCCTGAAGCATTCTCTTGCCCATGACTTCCATCATCTTCTGACGTTGTTTATTTTTAATTATAGGATCGCCTTCAGAATTTTTATGTTCATCCTTGACTTCCTGTTTGGTCATTTTCATGCCCTCTTTATAGGCATAGCGTGACTGCCAAACATCAAAGGCCGTAATGACGAGAATTGGGCCCATGGCGTAACAGGCAAGCTTAAACGCCATATTCAGCATATACGATGCGACCCCTTCAGGCGTGGAATCAAACAGGGGAAGAAAATTTTCATGCTCATTCCAGAGAACTATGGCTGGAATAATGCATAAAATAATAGAAAAAAGAAGGCTTTTAAGAGTACGCAGGATTGTTTGCGGAGAAACAATCATCTGCTTCAATCCTTTTATAATATTAAACCTTTCCCACTTAAATTTAAATACCTTTGTAGTCCAGAGCTTACCAACCTGGATACGCTGGGCTATTATCGCCAGCAATCCCAAAAAAGCTAGCACAGGCAATAAAATCTTGGCGAGTTCAATTACTATTTCTAAAAATAAAGCATAAACATTTTGAGGGTTTGGATCAAATTCCCATGAATGGATAAAGAAACGTCTGAATATAGTCTGAATATATTCATTCATGGTTCCTATCCAGACAAAAAGAACCGCCATCCCGCCCCCAAGACTTACAGCTTTCCCAAGTTCTTGAGATTTGGGAACATTGCCTTCTTGTCTCTGCTTTCTAACCCTTTTGGGGGTTGCTTGTTCTGTTTTACTTGGATCAGGATTTTTACCAAACATTGTTATTTCCTACAGTAACACACTGATTTTATTTAATTTTTTGTGTATTCTTTATTGCAAAAAAAGTGCCAAAAATTTAAAAATTTATGGGCAATACAAAATTGCCAAATACCAAAAAAGGTATAAAAATAGGACATATTTTAAACATAAAGGTAAAAAGGCAGGGTTGAACAAATGTCAATATATGTATCTGGTTCTTTGGCTTTTGACAGAATTATGACATTTAATGGAAATTTTAAAGATCACGTTCTTCTCGACAAGCTGCACATTCTTAATGTGAGCTTTATGGTTGACAGCATGGATGAGAGAAAAGGCGGGTGTGCTGGAAATATAGCATATTCCCTGGCTTTAATGGGGGAAAAACCTATCATTATATCTTCAGTGGGGAAAGATTTTAAATATTATGCCAATGACCTGACTAAAATGGGACTTTCCCTGGAAGGAATAAATACTGAAGAAGATATTTTTACGGCTTTATGTTATATAACGACTGATATGAGAAGCAACCAGATTACCGGATTTTATCCAGGAGCCATGACTCTTCCCAATAAATATACTTTTCCCCACCTGAATCCTGAAGAGGATATTGCGATTGTTTCTCCAGGCAATGTTGAGGATATGATTAATTTGCCAGCGTTTTATCGCAATAACGGTATAAAATATATTTTCGATCCCGGACAGCAATTGCCAGTTTTATCCGCAGAAAATTTGCGTAATGCGATTGAAGGATCCTTCGCGCTTATAACCAATGATTATGAATTAAATCTGATCTGCAAAAAAACCAATTTGGATGAAGACGCCTTATTGGGACGCACTCTCTGGATTATCACTACTCTTGGAGACAAGGGAGCCCATATCAGGGGGGCAGATGGTACAGACGTTATTATTAATGCCGCAGAAATTGAAAAGGTGACGGATCCCACCGGCGCAGGAGACGCGCAGAGAGCAGGATTTCTGAAAGGCCTCATGGCAGGATTGTCTATTCCGGAAGCGGCAAAAATTGGCGCAATTTCAGCCAGTTATGCCATTGAAAAACTGGGAACGCAGGAGCACAGATTTGATTATGAATCTTTTAGGGACAGATATGAAAAAACTTATCAAAGCCAGATTCCGCTTATCTTTTAAGATATTATTATAAAAAAGTAATATTCAGGAATTGGGACAGTTTCAACTTAAGTTGATATTTGAATAATTCATTTCCCCCATTTCAATCTGTATCTGGACAAATTCTGGGAATGACAGAATCGCATATTATATGAGCAATAATCATTTGGGCAATATGCGATTTTTGTTTAAATCGGAAATAATCGGTATATACAGCCTTATGACTTGCGACAGGCTTTTGCCGTGGAGATAATAGCCACCGAGATATTGGAATGTTTGCCCATCTTATGGGACAATAAAGTCCAGCCATAATTCCAGGCCAGTATGTTATTGATGAGCAGAAAAAAGAAGCAACAGGATTTTTGCCAGATTTGGCATATGTGCTCAAATCCAGGTGCCAAAAAAATAAAGAGGTTACAGAAAATCTGTAACCTCTTGAAATATCTGGTGGAGAAGGGGAGATTTGAACTCCTGACCCCTGCCTTGCGAAGGCAATGCTCTCCCAGCTGAGCTACTTCCCCATAAATGAATTTATAAATATGAATATGGCTATTGTCAAGATCAGGATAATCCGGCTTTTCCCTCTAACCGGATATTGAAAGGAAATTTATTTTCGCTCTGTTAAAATCACCTATTGATGGAAAAAGAAATGTTTTAAAGTTTATCAAT
>CAYNKM010000149.1:0-4875 GCA_964397795.1 uncultured Desulfovibrio sp.
TCCTTATACATATTTTTAAATTTTGTCAAACAAAATTTCCAGAATAAAATTATTTTTCCGTATCAGGTGGAATAAAAGTATTCACGCACCAGGTAAGTCCAAGCACATACAGGCCGCCGCAGACGGCAATGGCGGCAGAAACAAGCGGAGGCGCCGCCAGAGACAGGCGCATCATGAGCGTGCCTATCACAAAACCGGAATTGCGAAAAACAGCGTAATAACAGGGCATATAGCGTTGGGCAATGAGAACCATGGCGATATCGGCAAAAATCAGCACCGTATATATGGTTTCAAAAAAGTCGGTTTTCATGTTCTTTGTGAAATAATAAATGTCATGAACTCCGATGGCGAGAAAGATTACAAGCAGGGTCAGCGCGAGAAGTTTTTTATCGGAGACATATTTATCCAGAAGGACCTTGCTTCTTTTAAAAGCCTGCGGACGATTTAGACGCCTGTATAAACCAAGACAGGTAAAGACACACAGCGCGCCAAGGCCCGAAACGCATATATTTATTACCTGTCCAAGGTTTTCCATGTCCACGTTGACTGGCTCCGGAAGCAGGGAGAGTTCCTTGAAGGCGTTGCGCAGAAGGATCAGGGTGAGAATTTCAAGCTGCTTTCCGATACTGCGGGAAAGAGACGAAGGCAGGATAAATATGAGGCTTATAACCTCGAGCCCCAGAATAAGGGTAAAGGCCAGCTGAATGGAATAATAATGACTGGCTGGAGGCTGGGGAAGCCATAAGGGAAAATATCCAAGCCGCCTCAATTCCACGGCAAGAAGGGTAAGAAGATAAATCCAGAGAAGAATCCTGCCGAAACCGCGCTCGGTGGAAGCGTTTTCCCAGAAATGATGAAGATAATCAAAAGTCTGGTTAAGGAAATTCATTTATGTTTCCAGAGGCTGCACGCTTCCACATGGGGCGTGTGAGGAAAAAGATCTGCTCCTGCCAGGCTTTTGAGTTCATAATCACGGGAGAGAAGGCGCGAATCTCTTGCAAGCGTGGAAGGATTGCAGGAAATCATGATTATATTTTCTGGCGCAAGTTGCATAATCTTGTCTATTACCCGCCTGTCCAGGCCAGATCGGGGAGGATCTGTCAGAACGGTTGAAACTGATTTGGCAAAATCTTCAGGAAGTTCCGCAATCAGTCTGGCCGCGTCTCCTGCCTGAAAGGAGCAGTGAGGAAGATCGGCCGCGTTTTTTCTGGCATGATTTATTGCCGAGGCGTCAAGTTCCATCCCCATATATTTTTTGTATTCGGGCGCGAGTAAAAGCCCTGGAGCGCCCGCGCCACAGTATAAATCAAGAAGACCGTTTTTTTTGTCGCACTGGGTGTCCGCCTGTTTCACCAGTTCCGCAAGTTTTTCACTGGCCTTGCTATTTACCTGAAAAAAAGAGGCGGCGTCTGTCCTGAATATTTTTCCTCGGAGAGGAAAAGAGAGATCTCCAACATCTTCGCCTTTTCCAAGGCTGAAAATCCTTTTTTCACCCTGGGCAATCCTGGCCGGATTTTTCCGGATCTCATATATAAAGGAAAACAGATCCGGTTCCCTTCGCAGAAGCTTGTCAGCAAGTCCCCTGACTTTTTCATATTCATTTTTTGAAGAAGGCCGGCTTATTGCGATAATGTGCCATCGTTCCTTTCCCTGATCATCCTGATCCTGGCGCAAGACAAGAAAACGCCAGAAATCTTTCGGCCAGGTGTTTTCCTGCGCAAGCTCTGTAAAGGCATGGATGATCTTATTGGCTTCTTCGCTGACGAGGGAACATTGTTTTATGGGTATTACTTCATGGCTGCCGCGCTTTCTCATTCCCGGGCAAGGCTTTGCGGCGTCATGGCAAAAGGCGAGCTCAATTTTATTGCGGAAGCGGGTCTGAAGGGGCGAGGGTTCAATGCCTTTCCATACCGACTCCAGAAAGGAGCGGTCAAAACCGCCAATTCTCTCCATTGGATCAAGCAGCAGTTTTTTCTTCCAGGCCAACTGGGTGTCATAAGGCATGATTTGCAGAGGGCAGCCTCCGCATTCATGCGCATGGGGACAAATAGGCCCAGCCTGGTTTTCGCCATAATCCAGAATCTTAATAAGTTTGCCTTCCTGCCAGGAGCCGTGATCGGCTCCCGCCTGGCAGAGAACTTTCTGTCCCGGCAAGGCTCCGGGTATAAAAATGGCCTTGCCGCGCCGATCGCCTTCGCCTGGATAAAAGGCGATTCCCCTGCCATCATGTGAAAGGGAAGAAATTTCAACTGCCTGATGAAGCCCTGTATTCATGGAAGGGAAGCCCCTGAAACCCTGACTCAAGCTTTATGGGAGGCGAGGATTTCCTTTATTTTTTTTATGTCCAGGCCAATTTGCTCCGCGAGCTTTTCAGCAGACGCAAATTTTGCCTGATCCCTTATTTTTTCAATAAATTCCAAGCGCATATCCTTACCGTATATGTCTTCGCCTCCTTCCAGAAGAAAGCTCTCAACGGTGGTTTCCTGGCCGTCAAATGTGGGAGTCGTGCCTATGCAGGTAGCCGCTTGCAGGGTCTTGCCATCTATATGGGCAAGACAGGCATATACTCCATTGCCGGGAAGAAGGTTATGGATATTTCCCAGATTCGCCGTAGGATAGCCAAGACCTCTTCCCCTGCCCTTGCCGTGCACGATTTTTCCATTTACCGAATAATTCCGGCCCAGCATTTCCCGGGCTGTATTCATATCGCCATTGAGGATTGCCTGCCTTAGAAGGCTGGAACTGACCGGAATACCTTTTATTGTATATGGGGGAATTTGTTCCAGATTAAAACCGCAGGACTTGCCAAGCTTTTTGAGAACTTCCGCTGTTCCATCCCTGTTATGCCCCATATTGAAATCATAGCCGATTACCAGCCAGGAAAGGGAAAGGGGCTTAAGA
Source organism: uncultured Desulfovibrio sp. (assembly GCA_964397795.1). Classification (GTDB taxonomy): domain Bacteria; phylum Desulfobacterota; class Desulfovibrionia; order Desulfovibrionales; family Desulfovibrionaceae; genus Desulfovibrio. Next base: position 2,902 of record CAYNKM010000149.1, read on the forward strand.
ATCTGAGCGGCAAAATCTTTTGCGGACATGGCGGCCATATGCCTGTCAAAAGGCAGTTCAAAAACAAGGGGAATATTCAGGCTTTCCATCATACGCAGCCGATCCGCCCGGTCAGCCAGGGGAAAATGCGGCATTCTCTCATGGACTACTGTGCGCGGGTGTGGCCAGAACGTCATGACGGCGAAGTCAAGATTTTCTTTGGCGGCAATTTCGCGGGTACGATTTATAAGGGATTGATGCCCCAGATGCAGACCGTCAAAATTGCCGATTGTAAGGCAAAGGCCTTTTTCTGGCGAATATGTGGCAATATCGTCAATGACTCGCATATCTTTCAGATCAGGCGATCAAAAATAAAACGGTAGGACACATGCAGGCGCAAGGCGAGCTTAAGCGTAATTGCCTTCAGATCTTTTTCGCGGGGAGGAAAAAATGAGATAATGTGTCGCGCAATACTGCTGAAATCAGAATCGCCTATGGGAGCGATCATGCCCCAGTATTGGGGGGCGCGCTGCACAATCTGGGCGTCCACCCGACCCGGATGCTTAAGCGAGTAGGCGTCCAGAAAAGCGGGAAACATCTTTTCCGCGTCATTGGGGAAAGAGGAAGCGATGGCCAGCCGCCACAAGGCCATGTGAAGGCTTTTCAGTTCTATGAACATCTGCTTGTGACGCAAAAACTGAAAACGCCCAATGCCCAGGATTTCATAATAAATATTATAATCGAGGTCATCGAGGAGGATCAGGAAGTTATCCACTGCCTCCTGGGCAAATTCAGACGAAGAGTCAAGCGTGACGGCGGCCATTAAAAATTCCTATTTTGTTTTGGGCCGGAAAGACTTGCGTCTTTGGGGAGGGTTGCGACGGTTATTGCGCGGTGGCGGAGGAGGCGTTTTCACCTCAACTCTCGGGAAACGGATATTGTTGATTATTTTATCATGGGAGTCTTCCAGCAGAAGGGCGATCAAATCAATATTTTTGTTGTCCTCGTCTCCTGTCATGGCGGCTATTTCACGGGCCAGAGGCATATATCTTTCAAGGCGGGCGCGTTCGACGCCGGTCAGCGCGCGCAATCTGCCCTGGAGAATGGTATTCATGCGCTCGCAAAGAGTGTTTGAAATATCCTCATCAGTAGGCAGCCCGATTTCCCTTAATTTGATTTTATAATGCCTGGCAATGCGCTGAAGTTCCGTTCTCTCCATCACATCGACCAGGGAAATCACTGTTCCCGCCGCGCCCGCGCGTCCCGTGCGGCCCGCGCGGTGGATATAGCTCTCATGATCATTGGGCGGTTCATAGAGAAAAACATGGGAAAGGTTGGGAATGTCAATGCCGCGCGCGGCAACATCCGTAGCGACAAGGTATTTTACAATACCCTTGCGCAGTTTCATAAGGACAGCTTCCCGTTTTTTCTGGGGAGAGTCGGAAGTAAGCTCATCCGCGCTAAAGCCGAAATACTGCAGGACGCTGGTGACATAGTGGACATTGGCTTTGGTATTACAAAAAATAATTGCGGAAGAAGGATTTTCAGTTTCCAGAAGGCGGATAAGCGCCTTGTCCTTGTCCATATGCTTGACTTGGGTAAATATATGATCCACTTCCGGCACATGCAGTTCGTCTTTTGACAGGGAGAGCATTTCCGGATTTTTCATGAATTCTTCGGACAGGCGCATGACAAAGGGAGGATATGTCGCGGAGAAAAGCTCTGTCTGACGCTGTTCCGGCAAATGGCGGGCGATTTCCGTTATATCGGGATAGAAGCCAAAAGAAAGCATACGGTCGGCTTCGTCAAAAATTAAGACGCGTAACGCGGAAAAATTCAGGGCCTTTTTTTCAAGGAGATCAATTATACGCCCTGGCGTGCCAATTATGAGCTGTACGCCTTTGCGCAGGGCGTTGAGCTGTTCGCGGTAGCCAACTCCTCCATAAACTGCCAGGGCGGAAAGGCCGCTGCCAGCAAACAGGGTCTGTGCCTCCC
>CAYNKM010000150.1:0-4863 GCA_964397795.1 uncultured Desulfovibrio sp.
GGGGAAAAAGATCTGGCAAATTCCATCAAAAGACCATTTTTCGCGGCTTCGGACAGCGTGCCTCCCTTGTGGGAAGAAGCCGTTGGCAGAGCCAGGGCAGAGGGAAATACTCTTGGAGGCATAGTGGAGGTTATAGCCCGCAAAATACCGGCCGGACTTGGCGAGCCGGTTTTTGACAAGCTGGAGGCTGTTCTTGCCCAGGCCGTAATGAGCATAGGCGCTGTCAAGGGAGTGGAATTTGGCTCCGGCTTTGCCGGAACAAGATTGGGAGGCAGGCAAAATAACGATGAGTTTTTCCCGGGAAACATAAACGCGGAAGGCATTCCCGAACCGGATTTTTCTTCCAATAACGCCGGCGGCATCCTGGGTGGAATTTCTACCGGACAGGATATAGTTTTCAGGGTTGCCGTAAAACCGATTGCTTCCGTTCCAGTGGAACAGCATACGATTGACAGGGAGGGAAAAGCCGCGACAATAAAAATAGGCGGTCGGCATGATCTTTCAGCCATACCCAGAATTGTGCCAGTTCTGACGGCGATGACAGCTCTGGCGCTTGCGGACGCCCTGCTTTTGCAAAGGCGTATGGATGCCATCCTGTGAGTAAAAAATCCGATTCCCTTCTCTCCATAGCCCGCGAAACCGTTCTTGAGGGAACAGTGGAGCGCGTTGTCTTCCATAATCAGGAAAACGGTTTTACGGTAGTCAAGGTTCAGGTGGAAACTGAAAACGGCAAGCCTGTAAAGATGAATGATTTGATGGCTTGCGTAGGTCACATGCTTTCGCCCAAACCTGGATGCCGTATGCGTTTTGAGGGGCGTTATGTAAAAAATCCCCGTTTTGGCAAGCAGCTTGCTTTTGAAATTGCCGATGAGCTTATGCCGGTAAAAGGGGATGATATCAGAGCCTATTTATCGTCAGGATTGATTAAGGGAGTGGGCAAAAGCCTGGCTGACAGGATGGTGGACAGGTTTGGAGATGATACCATCCGGATTCTGGAGGAAGAGCCGGAGCGCCTTGCTTCAATTCATGGCATAGGTCCGAAGAATCTGGAACAGATTTGCAAGTCCTGGGAGGAACACAGGGGGATAAAGGATTTATTGCTGTTTCTCCAGCCGCATGGCATATCGGCGGCTTTGGCGGTCAGGATTTACAAGGCGTATGGAAGCAAAGCGCGGGCGATAGTCAGGGAAAATCCCTACAGGCTCGCTATGGACGTCAGGGGAATTGGTTTTCTGACGGCGGACGACATTGCTTCCAGACTTGGCTTTGGCGCCGACCATCCCTTGCGTATTCAGGCTTCCGCGCTCTATGTGCTTCAAAAGGCAAGTGAGGATGGCCATGTTTTTTTGCCTGAAGAAGAGCTGATCCAGAAAATTCGCCAGCAGGTGGATTGCGATGAGGAGCAGGCGTCCAGGGCCATCAGGGTTCTTGATTCGGAAAAAAGCGTCGTTCGGGAAATGCTTGCTCCATCGGTTGATGAAAAGCCCCCTCTTGTCGGCGTTTATCTGAAGAGATTTCATCATTGTGAATCAAAAACCGCCTTTTACCTTCAGCGTTTACTGCGTTCGCCCAAGTCCATTCAATTTGACTCTCTGGAAGAAACCCTGAATCTTGCGCTGCAAAAGATGCCATTTCCCCTGGCGCCTGGCCAGGTTGAGGCGGTGCGTGCCTCGGCATTGTCAAAGGCGCTTGTTATTACGGGAGGACCAGGGACAGGCAAGACAACCATTATCAAGGCAATCATCAAGCTTTTTGAAGCCGCAAAGTCCAAAATTCTTTTGGCTGCTCCGACGGGAAGGGCCGCGAAGAGGATGTCCGAAGCCTGCGGCCTTGAAGCCAAAACCATCCACAGGCTTCTGGAATATAGTCCGCATGAGGATAAATTCGCACGGAATGAAGATAATCCCCTGGCTTGCGGATTGCTTGTTGTTGATGAAGCCTCCATGATGGACACAATGCTTTTTTATTATCTTCTCAAGGCTGTGCCTTTAGGCGCCACGGTTCTTTTGGTAGGCGATGTGCATCAACTTCCTTCAGTCGGGCCAGGCAACGTGCTTGGCGATATAATCGATTCCGTGGCCATTCCTGTCGTTAAACTCAATGAAATTTTTCGCCAGTCTGCCCAAAGTGAAATAATCTGCAATGCCCATATGATTAATCATGGACAAATGCCCTTGCTGGAGAAAAATACGGATAGGCTTTCCGATTTTTATTTCATACCCAAAGACGATCCTGAAGAAGCGGCGGATCTCATGGTGGATCTTATTAAAAACCATATCCCGCGCCGCTTTGGCCTTGATTCCGTAAATGAGGTCCAGCTTCTTGCGCCAATGCACAAGGGAGCGGTGGGCGCTGAAAATATGAATAGCAAACTTCAGCAGGCGCTAAATCCCAACGCCCTGGAGGTGCGCAGGGGCGATAAGGTTTTTCGCCTGCATGACAAGGTCATGCAAATACGCAATAATTATGACAAGGATATTTTTAATGGCGATATTGGCCGCATAAGTTATATAAATCCCAAAGAGAGGAGCTTGAGCGTCAATTTCGACGGCGAGGTCAAGGTATATGAATTTGACGAGCTGGACGAACTTACTCCCGCCTACGCGATCAGTATCCACAAGTCCCAGGGGTCGGAATATCCGGCGGTTGTTATTCCCGTCATGATGCAGCATTATATCATGCTTCAGCGCAACCTGGTATATACCGGAGTTACGCGCGGAAAGAAGCTTGTTGTTCTTGTGGGGGAAAGCAGGGCCCTGCAGATGGCCATTAAAAATAACAAAACCTCCAGAAGAAATACCTGGCTTGCGCAAAGACTGGCGCAGGGAATGAGAGGTTTCAATTAAAAGGAGGCAAAATCCCAAATCCGCGCGATTTCCCGCAGGTAGTCCTAAAAATGATATGTACGGCTTATGATTAAGATGACCCGGATGTTTCCTGAAAAAAACCAGGCGGTCCTGGGCATCGCGCTTGGGCTGCTCTCTTCCGCGGCCTTCGGAATGATCCCCCTTTTTTCACTGCCCCTGTTTCACATTGGGGTAACTGTCCAGTCTGCCCTTTTTTACCGTTTCTCAATAGCCGCCGCTGTAATCTGGTTCATTCTGCTGCTGACAAAAACCAGAATCCTGCTTCCCGTTATCGATCTGCTTAAATTGGGTTTCCTGAGCCTTCTCTACATGATGGCTGTCGTGATCTTCTTTCATGCCTTCAGCTTTCTGCCCAGCGGAGTAGTCGCGACAATTCAGTTCCTCTATCCGGTCATGGTCATGTTAATCATGATCTTTTTCTTTCAGGAAAAATTCCACTGGCATACGGCATGCGCCATAATGCTTGCAATTTGCGGAGTGGGTACTCTTTCCACCGGTCCCGGACTTGAGCTGCCCGATGTTTCGGGACCGGCTGGAATGTCTTCAGCAATCTGGGGAGTCTGTCTTTCCCTGTTGTCTGGCCTGTGTAACGGCCTTTATATGGTCGGTATTCAGGTAACAAGAATACCTCATATAAACGGCCTGGTAATGACCTTTTATGTAATGCTCTTCGGCGCTCTTTTCAGCCTGCTAAACGCCGTGGCCCTGGATAGCCTGCAACCGCTTTCCACCATGAAAGAACTGGTTCTGGTTTTGTTATTGGCTCTTGTGACCGCCGTCTTTTCCAATCTTACCCTTATCCTGGCCATAAAGAGGGTTGGCTCCACGCTTACTTCCATTCTGGGGGTTATGGAGCCTTTAACGGCGGTGATCATTGGGATACTGGTATTCCATGAACCTTTGACATGGCATCTTGCGGCAGGGGTTCTGCTTATTTCCATATCCGTGCTTTTGGCAATCGCCGGCCCCGGGCGGAACAGGACCGCCTGACAGGCTTTAAAATCAATACAGAATTGTATAATTTGGCTCTTATTTAATTATGTGTTGATTTTTCTGGGGGATGACAACTTTTTTACCCGCAAGGGGCACGCCGCATCCCCAAGTCAGCATAGCTTATAAGGGCTGCGCAGTCCCCCGGATCCCCTTTTTCAAAAAACTTTAAATATCATTGATGCGACTCACCGGAAAAGGTGGCTTTTATCAGGCTTTATAATCTTTTTTCCCCAAATAAATGATTATGGCAGAGCGTTTTTATTGATGAGTAATTCAGACTTCTGGGCGGGGATTCTTCTCGCTATTGTTTCCGCGGCTTCCTTTGGCCTGATTCCGCTTTTTGCGATTCCCATGATGGTAAACGGAATGTCGCCTGAAAAAGTCGCCTTGTACAGATTCGGGCTCGCGGCAGGAGCGATGCTTTCCCTGCTTTTTATTATGAAAATTAAAATCGGAATTTCTTTAAGGCGATTTTGGGCCCTCGCCTTTCTCGCCCTGTTCTATTTTCTGGATGTCCTGTTTTTTTTCCTCGCTTTCAGGTATCTGGCAAGCGGCCTTGTGGCGACGCTTGAATTTGCCGCTCCGGTTTTTGTATTGCTGATAATGATTTTCTTTTTCCACGAGAAAGTTTCCTGGCAGGCCTGTTTTGGAACATTTCTCGTTCTTGTGGGGGTCTGGCTTTTAAGCGGGGGAATGGATAGCTATCCTTCAGATTTTGGTTCTGATCCGTTTCTCGGCGTGATTTTCTCGCTTCTTTCTGCCCTTTTCCTGTCATTTTATTATATTGGCTGTCAGCGGGGATATATCGGCGATCTTAATCCCTTGCTGATGACATTTTATCTTATGCTCTTTGGCGCTTTCTATAGTGGCATGGCTGTTTTTGTTTCCGGCAGTTGGGTCCTGCCTCTCAACTGGCCGAATATCATATACGGATTGCTGCTTGCGCTTGTCACAGCCATTTTTTCCAACTACGTCGCCTATCGCTAATACTCTCATATCAGAC
>CAYNKM010000151.1:0-4860 GCA_964397795.1 uncultured Desulfovibrio sp.
GTTTTCCTGGTTAAGTGCCTGGAGTTATGTATGGCAAGACGTACCAGACAGATAAGTTTAAAAGAATGTTATGAAATCCTGAATCTGAAAAAAGGGGCTGATTTGGCCGCGGTAAAAAGCGCCTACAGACGTCTTGCCTTTGAACTGCATCCGGATCTTAATCCAGATAACCCGGAGGCATCGCAGAAATTCCGGCTTCTGAATGAAGCTTATGTCGCCTTGAGCACCATTCTCGCAAATGAGGAAGCGCGGAAGGGAAAAACCAAAAATGAGCAGGAAACAAAGACCGAAGAAACAAAAACCGCAAGCCAGGCCCAGCATGCCTATGAGGAACAGGATATCCTGCGGGATCTCCTGAATGACCCCTTTGCGCGGCGCGTTTTTGAAGACATTTACAGCGAACTTGGCAAGAAAAAACAGGAAGAGAATAATACGCCGCCGCCCCCTCCAGAACCGGAAACTCCCCCTCAGGAGAAAAAACCGGAAACCGTAACCAAACCCGCTCCTCCCAGGGAAACCAGACAGATCAAGGTCGCGCCATCAAAGGACAAAAAAAACGGAAAGGGCGTGACTGGAGCTGTTCAGGGCTGGCTTTTAAAACAGCTTGATGAAAAGAAAACTTTGACACTCCCTGCCTCTACCCTGTTTCCGGGCCGGAAAATTCCCCTTAAATACAAGCCTGGACTATCTGAAGAGGTAATCACAATTGAGGTAACCCTTCCGCCCGACTTTGTCGCGGGCAAACCCATGCGGCTCCGCGGGATGGGAAAACGCGTGGGACCCTGGCAAGGGGATCTCTATCTTACAATCAATTCAAAGTAATGCCCCCTGGTCTTGCGCGCCGCTATCTTTTTAAACTTCTGTCCAATATCGCTTCCGTCCCTGTCTATCTTGTAATGGAAGCTATTCTGCCCCGCGCTTTGGGCCCGAATACCTATGGAAATTTCAGTTTCGCGACAACCCTGTTCCAGCAGTTTTCCGGCTTTATTGACATGGGGACTTCAACCTGTCTCTATAATTCTCTTTCCCGCCGCCAAAAGGAAAGAGGCATCTTTCGCTACTATCTGCGCATAATAATCCTGGTCGCGGCGCTTACAATTATAAGCGGCTTTCTCCTCTCATTACCCGCTCCTGGAAATCTGCTTATGCCGGATATTCCGCATTGGCTTGCGCCACTTGCGGCAGTCTGGGCCTTTCTCACATGGCTTGGCCGGGTTTTGCGCTCGGTTAATGACGCGCTGGGCGAAACTGTCCCATCCGAAATCTGGAGAACCATCTGCTCTCTCTGTGGTCTTGCACTGCTTGTCCTTCTCTTTGCAGGCGGATGGCTAAATATCCAAACCCTGTTTTTACAGCAATATATCCTCCTCGGCCTAAGCGCTATCGCCTTTTGGCACGTCAGCGGCAATGCCTGGCGCATCATGGATCTCCCTCCCCAAAAACCGCTTGACACAAAAGAAGTCCAGACTTACCGGAAAGAATTTTTCAATTACAGCCACCCCCTTTTTATCCAGGCCATACTTTCCTTCAGTATGCTTACCGCCGAACGCTGGCTTTTGCAGTGGTTTGACGGCAGCGTCCAGCAGGGTTTTTTTGCCCTGTCCCAAAAAGTGAGTCTGGCGTGTTTCCTCTTCGTTTCTGCCATGACTCCCCTGCTCATGCGGGAATTTTCCATAGCCTGGGGAAAACATGATCTCGCGGGGATGGGATCCCTTCTTACCCGCTTCGCTCCCCTGCTTTACAGCATTGCGGCTTATTTTTCCTGTTTTACCCTTGTTGAAGGCCAAAGCCTGGTTCGCATATTTGGCGGAGAAGAATTTCTGGCCGCTACCCTTGCCGTCCAGATAATGGCCCTTTACCCCTTGCACCAGGCCTACGGCCAAATTGCCGGCTCGGTCTTTCACGCATGTGGAAAAACTTCAATTCTCCGCAACCTGACAGCCCTGGAATGCGTCTATGGTCTGGCGGCCGCCTGGTTTTTACTGGCGCCCGCCCGCTACTGCGGACTTAATCTTGGCGCTGTCGGCCTGGCCCTGAAAACTGTCGGCGTACAGTTTATCAGCGTCAATATCTGTCTTTGGCTGGCCAGCCGCTATATTCCTTTCCGGTTCTGGAGCAACCTGCTTCATCAAATATTGGCAGCCCTGACTTTCCTTGCCATCGCCTTTCTTGCCAGACAAGTTCTTGTCCAGCTTTTTCCAGAAGCAGAATTTCTTTTGCGTTTTATTTTATGCGGCATTCTTTATTCGCTGGGAATTTTTTCAATATGTCTGCTTTTCCCCTCCCTTCTCGGCCTTACGCGCCAGCAACTGCGAGAGCTCGCCATACGCTTCCATATCCTGCCAGGACATTAAGTCCAGGCCTTGCAATCTGGCCAACTGGGGCATATATTTCTCCAGATCTAATCATCAGAATTTGGGCGGTGAATCATATGGATATTATTATAAATGGAAAAACCGAGGCGGGAGATTTCTCCACAGTATCCGATCTCCTGTCCCGTGAAGATCTTGATCCCAAACTTGTTGTTGTGGAATTAAACGGCCAGGTTTTGCCAAAAGCCGACTATGATAACCCTCTTAAGGAAGGGGACGCGGTGGAAATTATCCAGTTTGTCGCTGGCGGTTAAAATTTCCCCTATCTTGCCCTTCTTTCAGGATATATTATGTCAGATCCCTTTCTTGTAGGCGGCATTGAATTGCAAAGCCGTCTTTTTATAGGTACGGGAAAATTCGGGGACGACTCGCTTATACCCCAGGTATGTGAAGCCAGCGGAGCGCAGGTGATTACCGTAGCCATGCGCAGGGTAGAAAAAGGCCAGAAAGGGATTATGGGCCATATCCCTCCCCATATGCGCCTTTTGCCAAATACTTCCGGAGCCAGAAATGCCGAAGAAGCCTGCCGGCTGGCCAGAATTGCCCAGGCTGCCGGCTGCGGAAACTGGATCAAGATTGAAGTTATATCCGATAACCGCCATCTTCTGCCGGATGGCTATGAGACCGCGAAAGCGACCGAAATTCTCGCAAAAGAGGGTTTTGTCGTTTTTCCATATATAAATCCCGATCTTTATGTAGCCCGGGCCTGCGTGGAAGCCGGAGCTGCGGCGGTTATGCCGCTGGGCGCTCCCATCGGCACAAACAGGGGCTTGAGAACCAGGGAAATGATCGCCATCCTGATTGCTGAAATTGAATTGCCCATTATTGTGGACGCGGGCCTCGGCAAGCCTTCGGAAGCTTGTGAAGCCATGGAAATGGGCGCTTCGGCCTGCCTTGTCAACACTGCCATCGCCTCTGCCGGCAATCCAGTCCTGATGGGGAAAGCGTTTGGAGAGGCAGTTCTGGCTGGTAGGGAGGCCTTCCTTGCCAAAACAGGAACAGTACGGGGTCAGGCGGAAGGAGCGAGCGCATCTTCCCCCCTTACCGGTTTTCTGCGATAATTTAAAAACTCCTTGCAATAATGAAATCTTTCATGGAAATTCTGGCCGACTGGCCTCAAGAAAAAAGATCCGAATATCTGAACGCTTCCCCGGACAAAGTCAGGCAGACCCTGACTAGAGCCGAAGAAGGCCAGATTGAACCCGGGGATTTTTTGGCGCTACTATCCCCCGCGGCTTCGGATCTTCTGGAAGATATGGCCCAGGTTGCCAATAAATTGAGCCTGAACAATTTCGGGCGATCTGTTAATATTTTCACTCCCCTGTATATTTCTGATGTCTGCCAGAATCAATGCCGTTATTGCGGTTTTAATGCCAAAAATAAACAGAAACGGCGACATTTAAAAGTTGACGAAGCCATTCGGGAAGCTTTCGCGATTTCGGATCTGGGTTTCAGTCACATTCTGCTTTTAACCGGAGACGCCAGACATCTTTCTTCACCAGAATATATTGCCCAGGTAGTCATGGGAATAAAGCTCCGTTTTTCTTCAATCGGCATTGAAGTCTATTCCATGTCTGAAGAAGAATACCAGGCTCTTGTCAAGGCGGGAGTGGATTCCATGACCATGTTTCAGGAAACCTACGATCCTGATCTTTATGCATGGCTTCATCCGGCAGGCCCCAAACGGGACTACCACTTTCGGCTTAACGCTCCGGAGAGAGCCGCGCGGGCAGGCATCCGATCCATTGGCATAGGCGCGCTACTTGGCCTTGATTCCTTTGAAAAAGACGCTTTCGCGACAGGTCTGCATGCCTTCTGGCTTCAGAAAAATTTCCCGGGAGTGGAAATAAGCGTTTCAATCCCGCGAATTTGTCCGCATGAGGGAGAATTTGAAGTCACAAACGGAGTAAGCGACAGGCAGCTTGCGCAATACGTCATGGCGTTACGCTGTTTTCTTCCGCGCACGGGAATCACCTGCTCAAGCAGGGAATCTTCATTTATGCGGGATCATTTGATTCCCCTCGGAGTTACGCGGGTATCCGCGGGAGTTTCAACAGCGGTAGGAGGAAGGGCGACTGAAGATCTTCATAACCCGGGACAATTTGAAATTTCGGATCACAGAAGCCTTGAGCAAATGATTGCGGATCTGGCGCGCTCTGGTTATCAGGCAGTTATCAAGGATTGGGAAGATCCGGTTTGCCCTGATGACAAGTTCTGACTGGAATAATACCCGGGATCGCGGAAACTTCAGGGAAGGTCTGAAAAAATATCTTTCAGATGAACAAATCCTGCTTTTGCGCGACGCCCATATAGGCATTGCCGGAGCTGGAGGTCTTGGTTCAAATGTAGCCCTGCTCCTGGCCCGTTCGGGCATTGAACATTTCACCCTCATCGATCATGATATTGTCGATAATTCCAATCTGAACCGGCAATGTTACTGGCCCAGGCATCTGGGGGTAAACAAAGTCGATGCCCTTGAAGAAGTTCT
>CAYNKM010000152.1:0-2663 GCA_964397795.1 uncultured Desulfovibrio sp.
CCTGGCGATGGCTTTTTTGGTCAAAACAGTATTCACATAATCAAACGGAAGTTCTGGCGGCAAAATATCATTAACCAGCACGCGGCCCGGAGTGGTGTCATAAGTTTTGCCATCCGGCATCCGGACTTTTATTTTGGCGTGAAGGCTGACCTGACCGGCGTCATACGCGCTTTCAACTTCCCAGGGAGCGCAAAAGATTTTACCTTCGCCCTTTTCAAAGCTTCTTTCAGCCGTCATATAATAGAGCCCAAGAACAATATCCTGGGAGGGCACAATAACCGGACCGCCATTGGCGGGTGATAATATGTTATTTGTGCTCATCATAAGGACGCGGCATTCAATCTGGGCTTCAACAGAAAGAGGAATATGGACAGCCATCTGATCGCCGTCAAAGTCCGCATTATACGCGGCGCAGACCAGGGGATGCAGACGGATTGCCTTGCCTTCCACCAGAAGGGGTTCAAAGGCCTGAATGCCCAGTCTGTGCAAAGTGGGGGCGCGATTGAGGAGGATGGGATATTCGCGGACCACTTCAGATAAAATATCCCAGACTACCAGTTCTTCACGTTCCACCATCTTTTTGGCGCTTTTAATTGTGGTGGCAATACCTCTTTTTTCCAGTTCGGCATAAATAAAGGGCTTGAAAAGTTCCAGAGCCATTTTTTTGGGCAGACCGCATTGATGCAGCTTGAGATATGGACCAACCGTGATAACGGAACGACCGGAATAGTCAACACGTTTGCCCAAAAGATTCTGACGGAAGCGGCCCTGTTTTCCCTTGATCATGTCTGAAAGGGATTTCAGGGGACGGCCATTCGTGCCAGTTATGGCGCGACCCCTGCGGCCATTGTCAAAGAGGGCGTCAACCGCTTCCTGAAGCATTCTTTTTTCATTGCGGATAATGATTTCGGGCGCGCCCAGTTCCATAAGGCGTTTAAGACGGTTATTGCGGTTGATGACCCGCCTGTATAAATCATTCAAGTCGGATGTGGCAAAGCGTCCGCCATCCAGGGGAACAAGGGGACGCAATTCAGGTGGAATAACCGGAATAACTTCCATTATCATCCATTCTGGGCGATTTTCCGATTCCAGAAAGGCTTCGACAATTTTAAGCCTTTTCGTAATTTTTTTCTTTTTTGTCTGGCTTTTTGTGGTTTCCGATTCTTCCCTCAATTCGTCACGCAGTTTTTCCAGATCCAGTTCCTCGAGAAGGGAGCGAACCGCTTCCGCGCCCATGCCCACCTTGAGGGATTCGTCCGCGCCCGATTTTTCTATGATCTGCAGATACTGTTCTTCGGAAATGACCTGCTGTTTGACCAGATTGGTATTTCCTGGATCAAGAACTATATAGGAGTCAAAATAAAGAACCTTTTCCAGATCGGCCATGGTCATGTCGAGAAGCGTGCCAATTTTGGAAGGCAGGGTCTTTAAAAACCAGATGTGAGCGACAGGGGCGGCAAGTTCGATATGTCCCATTCTCTCGCGGCGAACTTTGGACGCGATAACCTCCACACCGCATTTTTCACAGACTATGCCGCGATGCTTCATTCTTTTGTATTTACCGCAGTTACATTCGTAATCTTTTACGGGTCCAAAAATTTTGGCGCAAAAGAGACCATCCCTTTCAGGCTTGAAAGTACGATAATTTATGGTTTCCGGTTTTTTTACTTCACCATAGGACCACTCGCGAATCTGCTCCGGAGAAGCGATTGAAATCTGAATTGCCTTGAGGTTTTTAATATTAGCTGCATTAGAAGATTGACCATGCGCAGTAAACAAATCATCCAGGCTCATGTCATATCCCCCACTGTTATATATTTAGCTTTTAAAAAGCGGACAATTTTATATAGTCTATAAAAACTGACAAGTTCATATTGCCAGCAAAGCCAGGTTATCACAATTGGTGATAACCGGGATGATTGCCTTTTATTTATCTGCTGGAAGTGGCTCATTTTCGAGCAGGTAAGCGGTGCGTTTTGGGCGTTTTTTCCCTTCTTCCTGATGCAGATTGACATTTAGGCCAAGACTCATGAGTTCCTTTACGAGAACATTGAAGGATTCAGGCAGACCCGCTTCCAGGAAATTATCGCCTTTGACAATCTTTTCATACATTTTTACGCGGCCGGAGACATCGTCCGATTTGACAGTCAAAAACTCCTGCAAAAGATAGGCCGCGCCATAGGCTTCCAGCGCCCACACTTCCATTTCACCCAGTCTTTGTCCGCCGAACTGGGCTTTTCCGCCCAAAGGCTGCTGGGTGACAAGTGAATATGGGCCGGTAGAACGGGCATGTATTTTTTCATCAACAAGGTGATGCAACTTGAGAATATACATAACTCCTGTTGTCACCCGGTTCTTGAAAGGTTCTCCTGTCCGTCCATCATATAAGACGCTTTTGCCGTCATTGGAAAGATTGGCCTTGTCCATCCATCCCCAAATTTCTTCTTCACGCGCGCTGTCAAAAACAGGGGTTTTTGTCACAATGCCGTTGCGCAGTTTCTTAACCTGCTTTACAAATTCCTCGTCATCCATGGAATCCACAAGGGCGTCGATTTCAGGAGAATTGAATACCGATTTAACTTCCTTGCGCGTTACTTCCAGAGCTTTTCCGGAATCAATCATTTCCGCAAGCTGACGGCCCAGCTCTTTGGCGCCCCAGCCCA
>CAYNKM010000152.1:2673-4859 GCA_964397795.1 uncultured Desulfovibrio sp.
TGCCTCTACAAAGGTCTCGTCATCCATCGTGTCCACAAGCTCGCTGATCGGCTGGGAGTTGAAGATGCTCTTCACCTCATCGCGCACATGCGTAAGATCAGCCCCTGTCTCCACCATCCGGGCAAGCTGCTGGCCAAGCTCCTTGGCCGCCCAGCCCAGGTGGGTTTCCATAATCTGGCCTATATTCATGCGCGAAGGAACGCCCAGGGGATTAAGGACGATGTCAACCGGAGTTCCGTCAGCGAAAAATGGCATATCCTCTTCAGGCAGGATGCAGGAGACCACGCCCTTGTTTCCGTGTCGGCCGGCCATTTTATCCCCAACGGAAAGCTTGCGTTTAATTGCGACATAAACCTTGACCATCTTGATCACGCCAGGGGGCAGATCGTCGCCTTCGCTCACCTTTTCTCTTTTGGATTCATAGATATTGTGGAGGAAATCCTTTTGTCGATCATAATCGTTGAGAATATTGTTCACTTCATCATTAACTTCACGACTCTTGAATAAACCGGAAAGTTTTTTAATCGGAAGCTCATCCAGCTGTTTCTGGGTAAGGGCCGCGCCCGCTTCTATTAAAACTTCACCCTTGTGTTTCCCTGGAATGGAGGTAGCCACCTGTTTTCCCAGGACATGGGGAGCGAGAAGCGCGCGGATCCTGTTTGTCAACGCCCGGATATGATCCTCTTCTTTTTGATCCAGAGCTTCCTTGTCATGTTTCTCGATATCAAGGGTGCGATCGTCCTTTTCTCCAGAACGGCGGTTAAAAACCTTGACATCAATAACCGTGCCTTCCACTCCCGGAGGAACCTTGAGAGAAGTATTTTTTACGTCTCTTGCCTTTTCGCCAAATATGGCGCGCAAAAGTTTTTCTTCGGGTGTCAGCTGGGTCTCGCCTTTGGGAGTGATTTTACCTACCAGAATATCATCAGGCTTGACTGGCGCACCGATCCTGATAATTCCACTTTCATCCAGATTACGGAGCATATCCTCACTCATATTGGGAATATCCCTCGTTATTTCTTCAGGTCCCAATTTGGTGTCCCTTGCCACCACTTCAAACTCTTCTATATGGATTGAAGTGAAGATATCCTCTTTAACAGCTCTTTCAGAAATAAGAATCGAGTCTTCATAGTTATAGCCACACCAGGGCATAAAAGCCACGACCAGATTTTTGCCCAGAGCAAGCTGTCCTTCGTCTATACCTGGGCCGTCCGCCAAAATCTGGCCTTTTTTAATAATCTGTCCCGGGTAACAGGTGGGTTTTTGACCAAAGCAGGAATTCTGGTTTGATTTATGGAATTTTAATAAATCATATGCCTTGACGCCGCCAGTTTCCGGAAAAACATCACCTTCATAGGCGACGACAATCCTGTCCGCGTCCGCGTATTCAATTTTGCCATCAGCCATAGCGACTATGCAGGCGCCCGAATCCCTCGCCACATCGGTTTCCATACCAGTTCCGACAAGGGGCTTTTCGGAGCGGAGGAGGGGAACAGCCTGCCTCTGCATGTTGGAGCCCATAAGAGCACGGTTGGCGTCATCATGCTCAAGGAAAGGAATAAGGGCCGCAGAAATGGAAACCATCTGGCTTGGAGAAATATCCATGAGGGTAACTTCTTCCCTGGGACGCATTTCCACTTCGCCCTTGACCCGCACTGTCACATAATCGTCTTTAATATTGCCGTTTTCATCCAGGGCGACATCAGCCTGCGCGATTACATGTTCCCCTTCTCTTGAAGCGTCAAGCTGAAGAATTTCATCGCTAACAGTCCCGTCCTTGACAATCCGGTAGGGCGTTTCAATGAAACCGAATTCATTGACACGGGCGTAAGTTGTCAGGGAAACTATCAAGCCAATATTCGGACCTTCCGGAGTTTCAATGGGACAAATTCGGCCATAATGGGAAGTATGAACGTCCCTGACTTCAAATCCTGCTCTTTCCCTTGTCAGACCGCCAGGACCTAGCGCCGACAGACGACGCTTGTGAGTGACTTCCGAAAGAGAATTGGTTTGATCCATAAACTGGGAAAGCTGGGATGTGCCAAAAAATTCCTTGAGAACCGCAGCCACCGGTTTGGGATTAATCAGATCATGGGGCATTAACGTGGAGATTTCCTGCAGGCTCATACGTTCCTTGATGGCCCTCTCCATGCGGACAAGTCCGATGCGATACTGGTTTTCCACCA
>CAYNKM010000153.1:0-4850 GCA_964397795.1 uncultured Desulfovibrio sp.
GGTAAGGTTACAGCTTGACGCTGTTGCAAGCGAAAGTTTGTCCGGAACCGTATATTTTGAAATCGGCAACCAGCGTTGGGGCCAACAGAGTACAGGCGGAGCTTTGGGAGCGGACAGCACCAATGTCATAAAACTCAAAAACGCCTATATAGACTGGGCCGTGCCCAATAGCGATTTCAAGGTGCGGATGGGCATTCAGGGAATTGCCCTTCCAAACGCGGCTGGCGGATCGGCCATTATGGATACCGATGCGGCGGGTATTACCGCAAATTACCGAATCAATGATAATGTTGCTCTTACCGCTCTCTGGAGCCGCCCCCTGAATGACAACTTTGACGGTTATGACGCGGCCGGTAAAAAGATTTCCACTGCCCATTATCTGGATAACATGGATCTTTTCGCCCTTACCATACCCATCACTCTGGATGGATTCGAAATCACACCCTGGGCCATGTACGGCATAAAAGGCAGAAACGCGACAAAGGGCATTGAATCCTGGGAAGGATTCCAAAATGGTTTCTCCACCAGCGATGGTAATTTGCCCTATAGCCTCTATCCCTATCCCGGTATCAATGATATTGAGAAACTGGGAGGCACCGGCAAATCCTATGGCGGAATGTTCTGGGCCGGATTGCCATTTACAATAACCGCCCTGGATTCATTTAATATCGAAGTGGATCTTAATTATGGCTATGTGGAAGGAATGGGACGTTATTGGGCCTATAAAGACTATGGGAGAACAGCGAAACGCTCCAGCACAGAACGTCAGGGATGGCTGGCAAAAGCTCTGATAGAATATAAAATGGATTGGGGCGTGCCTGGCATTTTCGGCTGGTATGCCTCCGGCGATGACGGCAGTCCAAAAAATGGCTCCGAACGCATGCCTTCAATTGTCCCCATGGGCACATTCACTTCCTTCCTTGGCGATGGCAATATGGGATGGATCTGGAATGACTATGCTCTTGATTACAGCGGTACATGGGGTATTGGCCTTCAGCTCAAGGATATGAGTTTTATTGAAAATCTGACTCATACTTTCCGCGCCGCCTACTGGGGCGGAACAAATGATACCGGCATGGTAAAATATATGTATAACTCCTATTCCTGGAATGACGGATGGGGGAGCGCCACAAGTCCATATCTGACCACAAATGATGGCCTGCTTGAATTCAACCTGGTAAACAGCTATCAGATGTATGAAAATTTTGAAATAAATCTTGAACTGGCTTATGTGGCCAATTTTATGGATAACAGCACCTGGGATAAAGCTGGGGACAGAAACACGACTTTCTCAAAGCAGGATGCGTGGAAGGCTCAATTGGTATTTAATTACTCATTCTAAAAAATAAAATTCCGCAGCAATTAATATGGGCGGATTTTGCGGGAGTTTCTTCTAAAAATGCTCTAAACTTTTTAATGACTTGTCCGATAAAATATACGAGTACCCAGAATAAAGGAAGGAAATATGCAAAACTTTCATCCCATCGAACCCATCAGCACTACAGAAACTGTATTAAAAACTCTTGGCAGAAAAATTAGTTCCGGCGTTGAACTCTCAACTCCGGAAAGGTTGATGGCCATGACCGCGACTGCTCAGGTGACCGCCAATAATTATGGCCCGGGACCTGAAGATATGGTATTGCAGCGTCCGGAATTGCCGGAAACAGTGAAAGGCGTTCTCGCGAACTATATTGGCTAGAAAATATTAAGTTCTGTCTGTGTCAGGGTAAATTCATCGCGCTTCCATAAGGGAGCGCTTTTTTTAATCCCTTTTTCCCGTATAAATCCTGTAAATTATTAATAAATTCGTAATATCCACCTATATAAAAAAGACATTGTCCAAAGTATCGTATATTGTCTTTTATAGCCGATATCTATATAAATCTGTAACTTCCGGAATTTTTTGAATAAGCGCAAAAGGAGGCAGATGTGAACGAAACTGCAGAAGATTTGACTGTGGAATATGAAGAAAATGATCAGGTCATAATAAAAGAAATTGACAAGGTAATTTTAAGCAAGGGAGCCTGGGCGACCGTATTATTTCGTTACCAGCAATGGCGACCCGAAAGCGGAGATTACGGGCCTGACAAGTATGTGATTCAACGCTATAAAAAAAGCGGGGGCGAATATAAATGGCAATCCAAATTTAATATTTCAAGCGCGGATCAGGCGCGAAAAATTATATCCGCTCTGGGCGCATGGCTTGAAGATGTGGAAAACACAGGAGAAAAATAATGAAAGTAACAACGCCAGCCTGGCTTAAAACTCATATTGTTCTAAAGACCATTGGGGTTCAGCTCCTTTTCCTGCTGGGTATTTTATTCGTTCTATGGGGATCCCAAAAGCTTTATGAAGTTATGGATCAAACACGTTTTCCCGACCCCATGCCCCTGCCTGAAAATGCCTCCAGCTTGCCGGATAATGAAAAAGGCAAAATTCTTCTTGACGCGATTACATATCAGATGAATCGGGAACTGAATTCCACCTTTGGCTGGACTTTTAATGATATAATATTTAACCGTTTTTTTATGGATAACCGCGCCTACAGGGAATATGGAATTTATCATGCAACCAAAGTCTTACTGGATCTTTATTCCACCCAGATTGCCAAGCTGGGATCCGGCGACCGCGAGAGTGAATTTCTTTACAAGGCGCGCATAAACAGCTTCGCGATAGACCCCAGAAGTTTTATGTTTCCCTCGGCTGAAGGCTCCTATAAAAAAGGCTTTAAACTTCTGGAACAATACAAGGATTCCCTTGATAAGGGCACGGGGATTTATAACACCCGCACCGATGATTTCTATGCTTCATTTGTTCTTGTAACAGGGGAAAATCTTATCGGCTATGCCCTGGGTCTTCTGGAAAATTCAAAGGAAATGCCTTTTTACGAACTGGATAACCGGATTTACGAGGTACAGGGCATGATGCTGGTTATAAGGGATTTCGTAAATACGCTTTACGAATTATATCCTGAAATCAAGGCTAAAAACAATGCCGAAAACATGAGCGTCGCAATGATGTATCTGAACCGTATCTGTACTTTTGATCCGTTAATTGTGACTTCATTCTTTAATTCCGGGGAATTGATAGTCTCATATCTTCTTTTTGCGAAAGCCAGGCTTGAAGACATAAGAGATAGTATCCGCATGTAATCCAGCCTTAAAAATAAAAAGGCGGCCTGATACAAAGCCGCCTTTTTTTTCAATCAGAAATTTTATTCATTTCTGCTGTTTAGATCTGCCATTACTTCGACTATAAGGCTGGCCCCCATCTGATACGCGTCCTTGCAGTCTTGCGGAAAATGTTCTTCCCTGTATTCCAGCTTTGCCTTTTCGGAAAACATCGGAGCCATATATTTGCTATAATCCTTAAATTGAAGGGTATTATTAACAAACTGTACTTGCGGTTTATAGGAAAAAATTCTTCCCACAAAATTTTCCATATCAGAAAGACGTTTGGGATAGCCAACTTCTTCCATCATTGTATAGGAAACATTCATGGTGTAGATAAAGCCGGTTCTGACTTTTTTCGGGGCCAGAGAGGTATGATCCTTGTCATATACAAAAAGGGGAAAGCAGAGCCTTTCAAACATGCAGCGCATCATGCCGGTTACATCTGAAAAATATATTGGCGAGCCAAAGACGACGACATCCGCCTCAATAATTTTTGTCAGAACAGGCTGAAGCTCATCTTTGACCGCGCATCTTCCATAAGATGGGCCGCCGATTAGTTTACATCTGAAGCAGCTTATGCAGCCCTGATAATTCAAATCATATAGGTCAATTAATTCCGTTTCAACGCTGTCCGCCACAGCGCTTGCTCCTTCAAGCATATTCTTGAGCATTGTGCCGGTATTCCAGGTTTTTCTATAACTTCCGTTAATTGCGATTATTTTCATTTTTTCCTCCAGGGAGCATGCAGATAAAATATCTTTGAATCTCCATGTATCTTAAAATTTTATCTCCGACCAAATCATGAATATATTTGAGGATCGAGAAGGGAAGTATCAAGCGAGGATTTGGCGATATTATAAGGAATTCTTTCAAACACTTTTTTGCTGGCAGAAAGCTGGATATGGAAAAACTGGTTTTGAGGAATATACATATAGGGAACATCTTCCGTTCGCTGTCGTAAAAGCAATGAAAGCAGTACCCTGTTGATAGCCTGGTGGCCTATAATCAATATGGAGGAGTCTCCCGCCAGAAAAAGTGCCCTTCTCAACCCCCTGCGCACCCTCTCCTGCAGTATGGCATAGCTTTCTCCGTTAGGATACGCGTAGGAATATTTGTTGGCATTTCGGCCGGCAGTAACTTCCGGCATTTTTTCCCGTATTTCCGAATAGAGCATGTTTTCGCAATCGCCAGCCCAGATTTCATCAAATTCCCTCAGGGCCATTGATTTTGCTCCAGGATGGGATTCCAGCACTGGAGAAGCGGTTTCATGAGAGCGCATCCTTGTTGAAGTAAAAACCCAGTCTATGGGTTTGTCAGCCATATATTCCGATAATAACCTGGCCTGCATACGCCCCTTGGCAGTAAGCGGGGGATCTCCCCCAATTCTACCCTGGACATTAAATTCCGTCTGTCCATGTCGGGCCAGATAGAGATTATTTACCCACATATTTACCAGAATTTCACGGATTGCCGGATAAAATGGACAATCTTCAAATGCCTTTTCACCTAGAATGCGGTTGGCTGAAGCGTCAACACAGATCCAGTATTTTTCATCCTCCAGATGCTCATATATGGTTTCATAGTACTCAATACGTTTCATAAAACTTTTCAGGGCTTCATCACGGGTATAGGAAGCATATTCGGGCAAATCAGCCTTGCGTCTTATGCAGGCATTAA
>CAYNKM010000154.1:0-4835 GCA_964397795.1 uncultured Desulfovibrio sp.
TGCCGCCGTCAGCGATAATATCAAGCTGGTCATTGCTAAAATAATCGCCGCTTCCGCGCACTCCGGAAATTCCGGAAACTGAAAGCCGCGTCATTCCATAATGAGAGGGCAATGAGGCAATCCCCGCCGCCACCGCGCAACCCAGGTAATAACCAGGCTGTTTCTCATCATCGATTATGCAGACATCGGGATAGATATTGATAAAGCGGCAATAGCCATATGCTTTGGAAATATCCCTTACCCAGGCAGCCTGTTCGGATTTGTCCATCTGGTGAACAATTGAGAACTCGTAATTTTCCCCAGGCGTAAAGACAAATTTGTTGAACGGGTTTGACTGGGTAATTGTGAGAATATCCTCACTTGGTACCGACGCTACCGTATAATTATGCTCTGTACCTTTCTTGTCTCGGATGACAAGGGTGTCTCCAGCGTCAACTGAGGATGAAAGAAATTCCACATTGGGATCCTGCGCTGAAAGAACGACAAGATCGCCGTCACCATCCTCGCTGACCATGCCGATTGCGTTTTCAACAAGCGTCCTGGTTTTTGTCAGGCGCGCGCAACCAAGCGCCATGCGCCAGCGGGAAACTTCAGGCTTGGAATACTCCTCACAATGATTCTTGAACATTGTGAGGATGCCAGTGTCGAAAGTAAGCGGCACAATGGCATAAACAGGATCCTGCTGTTCAAGACGATCCTTGGCGGCTGTGTATCCCTCAAGGTCTTCAGAATCAACGCCCAAAGCCTGAATGCCCACACTTGTGTTGGCAAGAGCGATGGACACGCCAAAGGCGAGCGGATTTTCCGGACAGATTTTACCAAGCACGCCCTTGCATTCATCAATACTATAGATTGTGCGAATATCAGAGCAGTCCTGACGAAGAGCACGATAGCCAACATACAGTTCAGAGGAAATTATCGGATATTCCTCTCCATCAATTTCCATTGTGATACCGGTCAACGTAAAGCGCTCGCTTGAAAGATCAAGAAGTACCTTTCCGGAATCAAGGTCATCCAGTATAAAATCTTCCACCTTCCGCACAAAGGAAAGAGTCGCTGTATTGGTATCAATCTTGGATGGCGCGGTTCTGTTGAGTAGGACAGTTCCTGTATCCTTGTTTACGCCGATAATGCGAAATGACTCCCCTGTATTGAAATTGGCATAATCACCCACTTCCAGGAGATCTATGCAGGAATCGGGATCGGAAAGGGTGACAGCATTGCCTTTTATTCCGTAGGTGGCAAGTCCACGCCCTTCGGCCAGGGCGACCATGGCATTTTTGAAACGGAATTTGACTGATTCCCTCTCTATAAGAGCTCCAGGGGCGTTGTTTGGGAACATCCCGCCCAAAATACCTTCCCTGCCATACCCGTCTGCAAACAGGGCCAGAATTTCATCTTCCACCGCATCTATGATATGGTAGCACGGCCCCACAATACAGGGAGGAAGTGTGGCATCAGGAGTGCTAACACTTGTTGATTCATACTCCTGGAATACCATAACCATTGGTTTCTGGTACATATTTCTCTCCACTAATAAATTATTATTCTCACTGCCTACCTTATGGCGAGGGGCCTCAAGCTGGCCAAAAGGCTACATTTTGTCATAAAAAATATTGTAATCCTGCTGCCTTTGCGTTCAGTCCTTTTCCTCCATTTTGGATATTGCGACCTGAACTGATTTTAAAAGGGGATCATTTCGTCCCTGATTCCATATATATTGCCCCGTATACATCATATTCCCCTGGGCAAAAAACATGGCATCATCATCTTCCATCTTGGTGACGTCCGAAAGCGTAATGGAATTGACCATATGCAAACCAAGATAACCTGGCAGATGTGTGCGACAGAGCATGAGAAAACTGAACACATATTGCCCAATCAGCTCAACTTCGGCCTTGATTCTGCTAACTATACGTATATCAATTGATGCACCGTACAATCCGGAACCCTTGGACCTTCCCGTAGGAAGATGACTTTGTGCCATATCACCAATCATGGTTGGCGAATATTGCTGGAGACCGCGATTGACAACAACAAGAGGCTTTTTCCCGTAAATGCCGCTTTCCTTGTTCAAGGCCACATCAAAAGCAATGCGTGATTTCTCAAAATCTCCGTCCTTGAAATAAAGGGGATGATCCTCTGGAAACTCCGCAAAAGTCATTTTCAGCACACGAAGAAAAAGCTCTGTTATATGCAGTGGAGTTCCATAAGGAATGAGTGGATTGCCAATAGGATAATAATCAGACATAATTTATTCCCATAAAATAATATGGAGTTGGTAATGAAAAAATCTAATAGATACCTTGTAACTTATCACTTTGCTGATAAAACTCTACAGGATAAATTTTATCCATATATCAAGAAAATTGATGAAGAAACTATCGAAGTTATAAAAAATGCGGCATATGGCGTGAAAAGTTCTCGTTCAGTCTCTGACATTTTTCAGGAACTTTCCTGCCACATATCTCTGGAAGACGAATTAATTGTGATTGAACTTACTAAGCGTCTTTGTGAAGTTCACTTTCCAGATTTCCGACACTGGCTTGATAATGAGCATCCTTTGTAGGTGGCACACCCTTGAGCATAACTTTTGCTGATATTATAAAATGGAATTGGCCATTTTTATAAATCTCATCAGGCCAATTCGCGATAACCTCTTTCAGCTTCGCAAGAACCTCATCACCGGTGCCGCATCCAGAGGTGCTATCACTTAGCCTTTCCGCGCCATTTGCCAGAATAGACAAACGACGTCCCGGATCACTTTTGGCAAAAATTGCGGGGGCATCTGAATCCCATTTGCTTTTAATAGGTAAATCGTGAATATAAGGCCGTGAAGGGGGTATGGTCTCTACTTCAACTCCAATACCTACGCCAAATTTACCCTTCTCATACATGCCAGTGGGCCAGTTTGCTACAATCTTTTTTAATTCTTCAAACACTTCCCCATATTCGCCTTCAAAAGAAACGCGTTTACATAACCTTTGACTACCATCAGGAAGATTTATGATGCTTTCATCCTCATATTCACCGCCGAAAATATCCGGATATTCTGGCTGACGTCGTGTTTTATTATCACTCATGCTCTTCATTCTCCTATAAAGCGTTTACCAATCAATAAGCTTATATATGGTGGAATAATATTTTGACTTAACTATCTATTTTACTTCTGACTTCATTGTAAATGTGACCTGGAAATACCCGGAATCCCATTTCTCGCCGGGCCAATTTGCTAGTATCTTTTCAACCATTTTCCGCACATCTTCGCGATTGCCATCACAACAAATATCGTCATAAATTATTTGTTTGCCTTCCGGATATATTGTAAGGTGCTGATTCTTTCCCATTTCACTAAAAATATCGGGGAATATGGCTCCACGCCTTTCTATCAGACGGCTCTCTCTATTAGTATCAATATATTTTTCCATACAAATTATCTCACCAGTCAATAAGCTTGTATTCAGGGTTTCCTGGAGAAAGTCTTGACGCTCTCGCAATCTGGGCAATCACATCTCCACGCAAGGCTACGATGTGGGGTTTTACATCGTAAACCTTGTAAACTTCACGGTTTTCCTTAAAAATGATCAATGTCTGGTCAGGGAGAATAGGGGCGCCCAATACAATTATGCTATCCTTGTTTCCGTTGGGATTTTCCGTATTGCCATAAGGAGTCGCCATGTCAAAAGTGGGGCCAAAATCAACCAGGGTCCAAAAGCTGCCAAGCTTTTTCCACTTGTTTGAATACCCTGTTCCACCACATAAAGGACAGCTCGAAACGAGCTTTTCACCAGTAGCCAGATTTGTACACTTGGGACAGCGTTCGCTGGTATCGACAATAAATATTACTGACTCATGGCCATTATATAGCCTCGCCACAAGACAAAGATCGCGCAGAATTTTATTCGCGTGTCCCTTAAGATAATTTTTATTGGTAAAACCCTGATAGCCAACCTTTCCCATTTCAGCAGGACGTGAAGGGCCATAATCTGGGATATTACTTTGTTCAGGCATAGTTGAATTACCGGAATTTATACTCGTTCAATCCTGCATATGGCGAGAAACTTCCTCCCCACGCCTGTTCCAGATTTTGCTGAGTTTTCAGTTCCTTTATTTTAGCCTCAAAAAGCTGTTTATAATACAGGGCCAGTTGATTATAGTACTGAAATTTATCATCTATTCCCGCGTTCAAACCCTGGGCGTTATATGTGACATTGTTTCTAAGCTGGCGTTCAGCCTCGCTATTTGCAAGATGATGAAGCGTGCCATACATGAGTACGGTATCCGAAGGAAATGTCTTTATCACATAGGAAGAAATTGGCGGGACGACATTAAAATCGTTTACCGCCAATTTCATCGCCAGTTCAATAAGTTCGTCTTCCGACTGGAACCGACCCTCAAGGAGAACATTCAGTTCGGCATCATCTTTTGCATAGAGACGCACATCAGCAACAGTCAGCACCCTATTCGCCCTTATTTTCGTCAGAACCTTCCACAGGGGGTGGAGTTTTTTCCGTAGCATCCGGAAATGCTTCAGTTTTCATTTCCGTCTTCGGCGTATTCCTGTTTGTGTCACGTACCTTTTTGGAAGGTGCAGGCTGTTTTGGTTGGCACTTTTCCGCAAGAAATCCACGATTAAGAAAATCCTGAACCGCTTTCGCTTCCGTATCCGTAAGCGCAACAGCCGGTACTTTTTCTCCAGGCAGGATTGTGAAACGCCCTATTACAAGTCGGGATTGTGTAATATTGAGAAGCATGTTTTATCTCCTGTGGCCCCGCCAATAGTGGAGGCCGCACGTGGCGGGGCATTACCCGGATTTATTCCAGGGTAACTTTGA
>CAYNKM010000155.1:0-4833 GCA_964397795.1 uncultured Desulfovibrio sp.
AAATTCCCTCTTTTTCCAGATTTTCGGACTGGCGCTCAATCCTGTCCATACTGCGGATTCTTTCAACAAATTCCCGGACCTTGGAAGCGTTATCGTAATTTTCCAGAAGCTGTTCCACAACAGGATGTTCCGGAGCGAGAGTGATAAAACTCGCGCCAAAAAGCGTGTCAGGCCTGGTCGTAAAAACTTCAAGCTCCTTTATCTCGCCATCCTGCCTCGCAAGCTTGAAGCGGATATTCGCGCCCTCCGACTTGCCAATCCAGTTTTTTTGCATACTTAAAACGCGTTCGGGCCAGCCGTTTTTCAGCTTTGCCAGATCTTCAAGCAATTCCTCCGTATAGGCGGTTATGCGCAAAAACCATTGAGCGAGATCCTTTTGTTCAACCGTGCTGCCACAGCGCCAGCACTGTCCATCAATCACCTGTTCATTCGCAAGCACCGTATGACAGGAGGGGCACCAGTTTTGTGGGGCTTTTTTGCGGTATATCAGACCTTTTTCCAACAACCGCAAAAAAAAGAGCTGTTCCCAGCGATAGTATTCCGGACGGCAGGTCGCGATTTCCCTTGACCAGTCATAGGAAAATCCCAACTCCTGTAATTGTTTCCGCATATCGGCAATATTCTCATATGTCCATGCGGCAGGATGGACATTATGCTTGATGGCCGCGTTTTCGGCCGGCAAGCCAAACGCGTCCCATCCCATGGGATGAAGAACATTAAATCCTCTCATTCTTCTGGAACGGGCGACCACGTCTCCAATTGAATAATTGCGGACATGCCCCATGTGAATTTTACCGGAAGGATAGGGAAGCATCTCCAGAAGATAATATTTGGGCTTTTTATCCTCATGGGAGCAGGCAAAAGAATTGTTGTCCTTCCAGAACTTCTGCCATTTTTTTTCAATCTCTTCCGGTTTGTATATTTCTTGTTCCATTTTTCAACCTGTTTTTTTCATAATCCTCATTCTGGACTTACGGCTATTCGGAAACTGTATTTTTTTCAATCAAGCGATATTCATCCGACTTTGAGACGGCGTCGAGAATGCCATTAACCAGGTTTTTCGCGTCTTCCGCGCCAAACAAATCCGCGATATCCATTATTTCACTCATGACGATACGCGCGGGCATATGACCATAAATCATCTCAAAAAGAGCCAGGCGCAGAAGGGTTAGCTCAATTTTTCCCATTCTTTCAATGCGCCATTTATGCGAATATTTATTTATTATGTCATCCATCTGCTTGAGATTTTCCCAGACACCCCGCACTAGCCGCCAGCTGTAAACGCCTTCGCCTCCGGAAAAGACATCCGCCTTGCCGGAAATATTATAGGGTGATTCGGAATAAGCCTTCCGCAAGGCGGCAAGGGAATCAATATCATTAAAGGCCAGACTGTAGATAATTTGAAAAGCCAGGGCACGACCTATGGAGCGCGCGCTTTTGAGAAGACCGGTTTGAATAAATTTTTCCGTCTGACCCTTCTCCTCATTGCCATACTCGCCCTGCAAGGAAATGAAGTTTGTCAAATGGGCAAGGGAGTCAATTATAGCCTGAGGGGTGGCAAGACCAGTCAAGATTTCATATAAACCCATGCGTAAAATATTCCGGTAAGCTGGCGGCAGGGATACCCAGCGTTTATGGCGGTAAAATTTTTCAAGCCTCGCATCCAGAATATCCCTATGGAGGAGAATGCCTTCTGCTACCTGTACCCCTGATTGAGGAGGGGGGACTTCCTCATCATATCCCATCTTCAGGCAAATTTTTTTATAAAGCTGGGGTGTGAATGACGCGGAGTCTCCAGCTTCCTGAAGACTGTTCCAAACAAAATACTGAAGCTGGAAAAACAGGACGCCGAACAGGAGCCTTTCCACGCTTTCCTTTTGGGCTTCCTCCCTTTCTGAACCATGGGAATGCCGATCCATGTAATTTTTATATAACTGATCCAGTTCCCTGAACACGGTTTGGGGATCGGCGCCATTTTCCAGAAGATCAAAAAGGCCAAGGCGCGCAAGGCTTTGGGCCAGTCTGTTATTGGACAATTCAGGAGGAATAAAAGAGGCAATCACCCCATCCAGCCCAGATTTGTGCCGGGCGGCTTCACGCACCTTTAGCAGGGCGTCTTCCGCCGCCTTTCTGTCTGAAGTTTTGGCGCGGGCTGATTTGAAAATTTCGGGATACAAATCGCTCGCGTTTAATGAAGCGGGGAGAATTCCGTCAGGGTATTCAGTCAACGCTTCAAAGGAAAGTTTCCGGAGCTGTCCCTGCGTGGTGTCAGAAGATTGTTTTTTCAAAGCTGCTCCATAACCCTGATTGTTTCCAGCATTGCCGCCGCCGCATCCCAGCCCTTGTTCCCGGCCTTTGTTCCCGCGCGTTCAATCGCCTGCTCAATATTATCGCAAGTCAACAGGCCAAAACCGATGGGGACTCCGCTATCCAGAATGACCTGGGCGATACCCTTGGCCGCCTCCGCGCAGACGACGTCAAAATGCGGCGTGGCTCCCCGTATTATGGCGCCCAGAGCGACAAGACCATCATACTTACCGCTTTTGGCCAGTTTTTTGCAAACCAGAGGCAATTCAAAAGCTCCCGGAACGCGCACAAGGCTTATATCATCAGAAGCCATTCCATGTCTTTCCAGAAAATCAATGGCGCCGGAAGTAAGGCGTTCCACAATAAAATCATTGAATCTGCTGGCTACCAGGGCCACTTTCAGCCCTTTGCCATCCAGCATACCTATAACCGGATTTGTGAGACTCATTTTATTCTCCTGTCAGAGTCATAATTCCCGCCTATTCAGCCGGCGTTATTTATCAGTTCAGAAACTTCAGTTTCCCAGATAGGCGCTCCGCACTTTCGGATTGGAAAGAAGGGCCTTTGCGGAATCCTCCATTACTATTTGACCGTTTTCCATGACATAACCCCTGTCGGCAATCTTCAGAGCCTGATTTGCATTTTGCTCTACGAGGAAAACAGTGGTCCCACCTTCATTCACCCTTTTAATTATTTCAAAAATCTGTTTTATTATTATGGGCGCGAGTCCCAGAGAAGGCTCATCCAGAAGCATCAGTCGGGGTTTGCCCATAAGAGCGCGGCTTATGGCCAGCATCTGCTGTTCCCCGCCGGATAATGTTCCGCCCGGCTGCCTGCGGCGCTGTCCAAGAATTGGAAAAAGATCAAAGACAAAAGCCTTGTCCTTTCTTATTTCGGAATAATCCTTGCGTAAAAACGCACCGAGATCCAGATTTTCCTCGACAGTCAGATCTGGAAATATCAATCTGCCCTCCGGAACCTGGGAGATGCCGAGTTTAACAATTTCATGAGGAGGCAGATTATGGATCTCCTTGCCATTCCAGAGTATCTCTCCACTGCGAGCCTTGACTATGCCGCATATGGTCATAAGACTGGTTGACTTGCCAGCCCCGTTCGCTCCGATAAGACTGACTATTTCCCCCTCGTCAATATGAAGGCTCACGTTTTTTAATGCCTGAATATTTCCATAATAGGCGTCAACATTACGCATTTCAAGCATCGCTTTCTCCCAGATACGCCTTTATGACTCTGGGATTCGCCCTGATTTCCTCCGGCTTGCCTTCGGCAATACACGCGCCATATTCCATAACATAAATCCTGTCCGAAAGGGACATTACCATATTCATATCATGTTCAATCAGAAGAACAGAAATACCCATCTCATCGCGAATTTTGCGGACAAGCTTCTCCAGCTCCTGCGTTTCCTGGGGATTCATACCCGCCGCGGGCTCATCCAGCAGAAGAATCCTGGGTTCCGTAGCAAGGGCGCGGGCGATCTCCAGCCTGCGCTGGACGCCATAGGAAAGATTTGTGGCCTGCTCGTTCCACAATTCCGCAAGTCCCACTTCCTGTAAAAGCCTGTAACTTGTTTCTATGGTATTCTGCTCTTCCTCCCTGCTTTTTTTATCCCGAAGGATTGCGCCAAGTATTCCCGCATGCGTGCGACAATGCCTGCCCAGCATGACATTTTCCAGAACTGTCATCTTGCCAAAAAGCCGGATATTCTGAAAAGTTCGCGCCATCCCAAGGGAGGTAATCTCGTGGGGCTTTTTCCCATTCAGTCTTACCGGCTGATCGTTCTTGCCGGATAAAAACATATTTCCTTCGGTAGGAGTATAAATGCCGGTTATGCAATTAAAAAACGTGGTCTTGCCGGCGCCATTTGGGCCAATCAGGGCGACTATCTCACCTTTATTCACATCAAGACTCAAGTCATTCAGGGCGCGCAAGCCGCCGAAAGTTTGCGAAAGATCCCTTATTTCAAGAACCTTGCTCATTTTCCGCTCTCCAGACCTTCCTGTTTCCGTGCTTTTATATGGTACGAGCGTGTCTCCCCGCTCACAAGGCCCTGGGGACGGAAGATCATCATTATCACCATGATGGAGCCAAAAATAAGCATCCTGTATTCTGAAAAAGCGCGCAAATATTCTGGAGTGATTATGAGGATAATCGCGGCTATGATTACGCCTGAAATCGATCCCATTCCGCCAAGAACGACCATTGAAAGGATCATGGCCGATTCCATGAAGGTAAAACTGGAGGGATTTATAAAAGTTGTTTTGGCCGCGAAAAGAACCCCCGCAAATCCTGCCCAGCAAGAGCTCAGGGCAAAAGCGGAAAGCTTGGCGTGGGTAATGTCAACGCCCATTGCCTCGCTCGCGATTTCGTCTTCCCGCATGGCTTGCAGAGCAAGGCCAATTCTGGAATTTTTCAGCCGGTAAATTACAAGAACGGTCAGGATGACAGCGGCGAGCGCAAGATAATAAATATAGACTGTTGACTGGTTGAGGTTCATTTGAAGCCCGA
>CAYNKM010000156.1:0-390 GCA_964397795.1 uncultured Desulfovibrio sp.
CTCCAGCCTCCACACATTCCCACGGTGTGCCAATTTTTGATTTTAAACGCTCCTCTTGTAATTTAGCCAGGGGATTTTCTGAAAGAAAAAAGCCCAATGCTGTTACCTCATCTTCGGCAATTCTCCTGTCCTGGAATTCCTTGGCGACAACGAGTTCTGGATGCTCCTTTTTTTTCTTCTTGGTTGCCTCCATGAGGGCATCCAGATTTTTCGTGAGCGTGGCTCGCGTTTCGCCAAATGAGTCGAAGGCGCCGGCGGCGATAAGTCCTTTTATGGCGTCGGGGGTTACAGATCTTTTGTTGACCCTGAATATGAAATCATAGAATGATTTAAATGTAGTTTCTGTCCGCTGCTCGATAATGGATGCAACAGCTTTTTCCCCGACTTTGT
>CAYNKM010000156.1:400-4807 GCA_964397795.1 uncultured Desulfovibrio sp.
TCTCGATGGCTTCATTTACGTCCGGAGGAAGAAGCCGAATTCCCATCCTCGAGCAGTCGCGAGCGAGGGACCAGCGAGCTTTCTTATCTCCCGCATTAGAAAGCATAGCCGCCATGAATGCCTGGGGATGGTTCGCTTTAAGCCACGCTGTCCTGTACGACAGAAGCGCGTACGCCGCAGAGTGCGATTTGTTGAATCCGTATGCGGCAAACTTCTCTATAACGTCAAATAGTTCCCTAGCAGTTTCTGGATCCACTCCATTCGTCTCCGCGCCAGCAATGAATCTTTTCCTCTCCGCAGCCATGATCTCCGGCTTTTTTTTGCCCATGGCCCTGCGTAAGATGTCGGCCTGTCCGAGTGTATAGCCGGCAACAATCCTTGCGATCTCCATCACCTGCTCCTGGTAAACAATGACACCGTATGTCTCTTCCAGACATTTTTCGAGCATGGGATGCGGATATTCGATTGGCTCGTGTCCTTGCGAGCGCTTTATGAAGGTATCTACCATGCCAGATTCAAGTGGCCCAGGACGATATATGGCCATCAGCGCAGTGAGATCCGAAAGGCGTCTTGGCTTGAGTTTTTTTAAACAATCCCGCATTCCCCGGCTTTCAA
This sequence comes from uncultured Desulfovibrio sp., assembly GCA_964397795.1. Classification (GTDB taxonomy): domain Bacteria; phylum Desulfobacterota; class Desulfovibrionia; order Desulfovibrionales; family Desulfovibrionaceae; genus Desulfovibrio. Next base: position 1,016 of record CAYNKM010000156.1, read on the forward strand.
GCTGGAAGACACCCGATGTGTCTCCACGCTCCAGAAGATCCCATGTCACTGGATCGTCAAGTGGTATTGATTTTAAATTTACTCCACCGGGAATAAGCTTCGAAGTGTCTTCGATCACTGTTAGCGTTTTTAAGCCCAAAAAATCCATTTTTACATAACCAGCCTTTTCCACATCTTCGAAACCGCACTGTACCGTGGGAATTATCTTTCCAGTTTCTTCCTTTTTTTTACTCCTCTCTGGCAGACCAAGAGGGAGAGCATTCGGAAGCGAATGTGGAGAGATGAGAACACCAGAGGCATGGGTGCCACGACCGCGGATACATCCCTCAAGTCCTAAGGCCAATTGAAATCCCTGCCCTTCGATCGAATCCCCTGACGCCAGAGAGGCAAGTTCGCAATTTGCTTGCAGCGCATCTGAAAGAGAAGTATTTTCCGGTATTTTTTGCGCGAGTTCATCGGCATACTGGTATGGAACGCCTAAGACTCTCATGGCATCCTTCACGACTACGCGTCCTACCATGCTCTGGTAGGTGCTTATCAAGGCCACATGATCGTATCCATACCTTTCAGCCACAATATTCAAAAACTCTTCACGACGTTTCGCGCAGATGTCGATATCAATGTCGGGAAGAGTTACACGCTCTGGATTGAGAAAACGCTCGAAAAGAAGGTTGTGGGAAATGGGATCAATCTCGGTGATACCCAGGGCAAACACTACAAGTGAACCGGCTGCCGATCCACGCCCCGGGCCAACTGGGATATCCCTCTCTCTAGCCAGATTTACAAGATCGGCAACGACAAGAAAATATGTGGCGAATCCCATATTTTTTATGACATTGAGCTCATGTTCCAAACGTTCCCTGTACGTCGGATCATCTGCCATACCACCGAGTCCGGCGATGGAGCGTTCAGCGAGGACAACATCAGCGTCTTTCCCTTCCGACAGGGAAATACCTGGGAAGAAGTGCTTGTCCGTCTTAAGCTCGACGTTGCAGGATTCCGCTATCTCGCATGTATTGTCCAAAGCTACTGGGACATCGCTAAAATCTTCCAGCATCTGCTCCGGAGACTTTAAGAAAAGCTGGTCAGTTCCGTAGTCGCGGGACTTGGGATCGTTGAGCGTTGTCGTGTCCCCTACACAAAGCATTGCCTTGTGCACGTCAACATCGGAACGGTTGAGGTAATGGCAATCGGCTGTGGCAACAAGTCGAATATCCAGCTCGCGGGAGAGTTCCCGAATTCCCAGGTTGGCTGTCTCCTGTTCAGCGATTTCATTCTTCTGGAGCTCAAGGAAGAAACCATCCTTAAAAATTTCGCGATATTCCCGTGCGACAGCGCGTGCGCCAGCCATGTCGCCGGCGCAGATATGCTTCGGGACCTCACCCTGGAGACAAGCTGACAGGGCGATCAGTCCTTCCGAATGTGTCGAGAGCAACCCCTTGTCAACGCGTGGTTTATAATAGAAGCCTTTCTGGTTGGAGATTGAGACTAACGCAGTCAGATTGCGAAATCCCTCATTGTTTTTTGCGAGGACAACAAGATGAAACATCTTGTTGTCCTCGCGTTTAGTGTGATCATCGCACACATATAATTCGCACCCTAGTATTGGGGAGATTCCGGAATCATGGCATGCCCTGTAAAAAGGACTTACGGAGTGAAGGCTGCCGTGATCTGTAACAGCCATATGTGTCATGCCAAAGGCAACACCGCGCTTACAGGCGTCATTTACCCGCAGGATACTATCCTTGAACGAGTAATCCGTGTGTAAGTGAAGATGGACGAAATCGGCCATAAAAACTCCTTATATTCTGTTATTATTTACAGAGGTATCTTGGTGTTATTGGAAACCAACTCGGATATAGAAATCGCATTTGGAATGAATCCTTAATCTTGCTTCTGGATACATTCAGTCAGTTCTGCGCATATGCTAAAGGTCTCGGGCGAGAAGCGCATGATGTCCTGCTCTTTAATCACATGAAGGCGTTGCAATGTATCGACGAGATCCGCATCCTCTTCCAATGAGTGCGGGGCGTTCTCCGTCCAGTCAAGGAAGATATCCACAGTCGCGGTCATTCCCGCATTGATAATATCGTCTTTATGAGAAAGAATTGCTTTTGCGCACGGAGCTGCGGGATCTGGCTCGGTTACTGGCATCATTCGAAATTCTGCCGTGTCTTTCCAGAAGTCCATGTCGCGCAAAGCGTAGCCTGAGAGAGTCAAGTGCGTAATGATCTAGCCGTAAGATCCGCCTGGTATATACGCCCCTGAGACTGTACCATCATGCCAAAGTTGACACTCTCCTGAATGAAAATATCCATTGGATGTGGATATTTTCATTCAGTTATGTTGCTTTCATTACGGCGCGAGCGCCTGAAAATGCCATGGCGGGCTTGCGCAAGCTAGCTATCAGCCCCTTATCTGGCTTTGGCAACCTTGCGATGAGGCGGCTTCTCCGCCGCATTCCCAGACTTCAGGATTAGCATCAGAATAGATGAAATGAGGAAAAGCAGGCAGAAAAGAAGGTCAGAGAGAAAATAACTGCCCACCAATTCCTGGGAAATGCCCATGAGCGGAAAGGAAACGCAACGAAGAAAGATAAAAATGGAGATCAGTTTGTAAGCGGAAAGAAAGTTGGCGCTGCCAAAGTATTGGGCCGTAACCGCCGGCAGCACAACCCACAGGCCCCCAGTGGAGGCTGTAAAACAGAGCGCGAAGGCCGCCAGATTCCAGATTGTGGGCGGCAGGGCCAGAAGCAGCATGGAACAAAAACAGAAAAGCATGAGGATACGCGCAGCCAGAAGCGGCGCCAGCCTGTCGCAGAGCCAGCCCCAGACAAATTTGGCGAGAGTGGCCATGGCAGCGGAAAGGGCCGCAAGCATAATGCCTGTCCAGCCATCCAGACCCAAATCAGAAAAGCGCGGCTTCAACTGGCTGATAATGCCTGAGGCGCACATGAATGCAAAACCGAATGCAATGCCAATCAGCCAGATTGCCGGTTGCCTGAACAAGTCCCGCGAGGGCGGCGCCGGAATCTGTTTGGGCGGCTTTCTGGGCTCATGTTTCCTGCCATCCGGATGCAGATTGAGCAGCTGCGGTTTTGGCCGCACAATCAGCCAGGAAAGAGGGCAAAGCAGGCAAGTGAGCAGCCCAACCACTATGAAGGCGGAAGCAAGATCAAATTTTTCAATGAGCAAAAGGCAAAGGGCTGGCAGAATCATGCCGGAGAGGGAGACACCAGAATTGGCCAGGCCAAAGGCCATGCCCCTGTAATGGCTAAACCAGTTTGCCATAAGGGCGTTGCCAACAACGCCGCCGCAAAACTGGCCCGCAATCCAGACAAGAATCAGAAAGACGGTAAAAATTACAATATTGGCAGTCAGGCCCATTCCACAAGTGGCAACGCAGCCAACAAGCGCTCCGGCCGCCATGAGCAGGCGCAGGGAAACGCGCTCGGCTATCCAGGCGGCAAGGGGCATGAAGATTTGGCCCAGCAGGGCAGCCAGGCCCAAACTGAAATTTATGCCCATGCGGGTCCAGCCATTTTGCTCGCAGAGCGGCTCCATAAAAGCGTTCATGCAATAAATGGCGGAACCCTGGAGCATGAAATTGCTTCCCATGGAAAGGATACTTATCTTCCAGCCGTAAAACATTTTCTTCCTTTGCCAGGCGATTTCAGCACCGTCACAACTTGGACTTTTGCACAATCTGTTGCCTGAGCCTTTCTGGCCAACGTCAGGATACACTTGTTCAGATCAAAAGTCTGTAGCAGGGCAAACTATGGCGCGTTGCGAT
>CAYNKM010000157.1:0-4794 GCA_964397795.1 uncultured Desulfovibrio sp.
ATAGAGCTGTTCAATATAATCGCATAGCATTTATTAGACATAAACCTGTTTTCCCCAAAAGGCAAAAATGGAGATTGACTGTCTGGCAAAAGCGGCGCCATGCCTTGTGACATTGTTAATTATTATTAATTTATTATTATTGCTCTGTTAAAATCATCTATTGATGGAAAAATATTTAAAGTCCACTAACATATAAGTATTTCAATAAGTTATATCTTATAAAAATTAAAGTTTTTTGAAAAAGGGGGTCTGGGGGACTGCGTAGCCGTTAGCAGCTTGCTGCTTACGGATACGGCGTACTCCTTGCGGGTAAAAAACTTTTGTTCACAAAAGTTGTCATCCCCCAGAAAATCAATACATGGTTTAAACAGAGCCAATATTTTTAAAAATTCTTGTCGCCTATCGCGGCCGTAATCTGGGCTTCCGCGGCAAGAGCGCCATTCACCGAAGCTTTGGCGTCCATCTTGCAAAGTTGAAGTTTCATCTTCACGTTGAAGCATTCTAGATCAAGTCTGTCACCGGGAATAACCTGTCTTCTGAATTTGACTTTATCCAGACCGGTAAAGAGAAACAGTTTGTTTTCCAGACTTGTTTTTAAACCGGAAGCCGCCAAAAGACCTCCTGTCTGGGCAAGAGCTTCAAGGATAAGAACTCCAGGCAGTATGGGAGCCCCCGGAAAGTGACCCTGAAAAAATGGCTCATTTATGGTGATATTTTTATAAGCTTTGATATAGGAACCAGGCACGCATTCAAGAACGCGATCAACAAGAATAAAAGGATAGCGATGAGGCAAAATATTCAGAATTTCAGTTATATTCATACTTAAGGGCTGCTCTGACTCTGACATTTTCCGCTCCCTGGCAAAATTGAAGTTTATTGATTAATGCAGAAAAAGGGCTTTCAGTCTCGCTGTCTGCCCTTTTTGTATTAAATTGGAATTGTTTATTTGGCGGGTGGTTTTGCCGCGTTATCACCCTGGCTGGGCGCTGGTTTTTTGTCCTTGTTGGCTTTATAAAGCCGGTTTACTTCTTCAAGAACAGCCTGGGTAAGATCCATGGATCTGTCGGCATAAAGCACCCCGCCTGCATTTACATCAACGACAAAATTATACCCTTTTGCCCTGGCAACTTCATAAGTAGCATTAAAAACCAGTGTTACCATATCCTGGCGGATTTTCACTTCTTCCTGCTCAACTTTGCGAAGAAAATTACGTGTATCCTGATCCAGCTTCTGTTTAGTCTTGATAAAATCTACTTTCTTCTGTTCACTTGTTTTGGGATTTTTAAGAGCTTCCGCCTGCTTCTTTAGGGACTGACCCCTTTTTTCAATCGTTTCCCTTTCCTTGCCGAATTTTTTTTCCAATTCTTCTCTTGCGACCTTGGCCGGTTCGCTTTCGGTAGCGACAATCTGCATATCTACAACTCCGATCCGGGCGATGGGAGGAGTGGGCGTTTGGGCTGCCGCAGTGGTGTCAGCGTCCGCAGCATATGATGTGAAAGATGAAAGCAGAAAAATAGCGGTAAATAAAATCAGTATGCGGGCCATTCCTATCTCCATGAAATCAGATTTTTTTGAGCAGATTTCACATAGCATCAGGAACGCTATCAGTCAAGAAATTCCCTGCCGTGCGGTTTTTGAGAAGTCTGTCCCTGTAGGCCAGAATTCCTTCCGCCAGACCTTCCGCCAAGGCGTGCCGATACTTTGGATTGGCCAGGTTTTTCGCTTCTTCAGAATTGGTGCAATAGCCTATTTCCATCAGAACGGCAGGCATTTGCGCGCCCAGCAAAACATGGAACGGGGCGGATTTGACCCCGTTATTCCGCGGAGAAAAGTTCTTCTTTTTCAGTCTGTAAATTGAAAGTCTCTGAATATCTGAAGCCAGCCTTTTGGATTCATCAACGCGCGCGTTCAACATGACCTGGGCAAGCATTTTATGCATATCGCCAAGACGCTTGTCGCTGGAAGAGTTTTCCAGCACCGCGACCCTGGCAGCCTGGGGATTACTCGCAAGGTTAAGATAATATGTTTCAATTCCAGACACTTGAGTATTATCATTGGCGTTTACATGAATGGAAACAAAAAGATCCGCATTGACAGAATTCGCCATTTTAGTCCGATCGCTCAATTTGACGCTCTTGTCCTTTGTGCGACTATAGATAACTTCCATTCCATTTGCCTGTAACAGCTTTCCCAGATCCATGGCCACATCAAGCGTTATGAGGCGTTCCAGAATTTTATTATGAGAAGTGCCAGGATCTTTGCCGCCATGCCCGGCGTCAATAAACACTCTTTGAACCGTGAGTCCAAGCTGGCTCGCCATATTGTTTACAAGGGAAGCTTTAATAGGCGCATCGGGTTTTTGGGCGGCCGCTGTCCGTAATGATTGATCAGTCTTTGGAAGGGAGGCCTTTCCCGCCGCAACAGAAATGATAATCCTATGCGGATTCTTTTCAGAGCGGGTATTAAAACGGGTGACATCGCGGAAATCAAATTGCAGGGTAGCGCCGTTGGCCTTGACGTTATTGACACGAACAGCCTTTAGCAGACTGCCCTGAACATTGACTCCCTTTCGGACATCGCCTGGAACCTCCACATTATCAAGATCAATAAAAAGACTGGCAGACTTGCCCTTGGCGGCATTTTGAAGTCTGGTATTAAATCTTGCCGGAGCCGACATCTCAAGCGTAATTTCAACGTTATTTTTATTTTTTGAATCCCAGGAGAGAACCTGCAGTTCAGATTTTTCCGCGGCTTTTTTAACGGGAGTGGCGGAAGCCTGGGCTTTTTGCGAATTCTGGCCGGAGTCTCCCTGCCAGAAAGCCTTAAGGCGTTTTGCTTCGGCAAGCATATCGCCTTTTTTATATTCGGTTATAATCCTGTTGAGGAGGTCATTAGCCTGCTGTTTGCCGGAAGGCATTCCATATTGAATTCTGGCAGCCTGAAGCAACGCGTCATCGGCAAGGGCATGAGAAGGAAACCTTTTTGCCAGATCCAGATATAGCTGCAGCGCTTTTTTGCTGTCCGATGAAAGACGGGAGCAGGAAGCCAAAGTCTGCTGGCAAAATGCGGCCTGATAAAGGGCGGAAGGGGTTAGCCTGTTTTTACCGGTTTTTGAAATGCGCAGGAATTCTTCCCGCAAGTCTTCCCAGGGCTGACGCCAGCAGGATTTTATCTTGTCATTGCGAAGGTTGAGCAGGCGGGTTTTGGCGGCCTTGAAGCGCAGGGGAAGATCTCCGGCAAAGTTCGCGTTATTCTTGTCGGGATTTTCCGGAATATCCTCAATAACATCCCGTGTTGCCGCCGCTGTCCCCTTGAGGCCCTGCGGCGCCGGCTGACCTTTTCCGGAGGCGCGTATGGCCTTTTCCAGAACAAGGGCGTCTTTATACATATCGCCTTTGGGATATTGCGCTTTTAATCTTGCGATCAGGGCAAGCGCGCCCTTTTCGTCACGTAACCAGGCGGCGCGCATCTGGGCGGCGCGCAGGAGGGAATCGTCCGCAAGCCTGCTGGACGCATGACGCAGCGCCAATGTTTCATAGCAATTTATGGCTTTTCTGGCATCGCTTTTGGAAAAAGACCTTTTGGCAAGCTCTTCCAGACTTTCCGCGGCCCTGAAGAGCGCGGCAGGACGGTTGGGCCAGGAGGGATCCGTATCATAGATAGAACGGAATTCCGAGGCCAGATTTTCCCAGGGTTCTCTTAATTTGTTTTTTTTGTCGTCCTGTTTGAGACTATTTATGTTTGCCTTGGCCGCCAGATACCTTTTTTCCGTTGGAGGCAATCCGGTATAGCCTGATTCATAGCAGCAAATTATCAGGGCGCATAAGGCAAACATGAAGGCAAGAGGTGGGAGGATTCGCCTGAAAGTTCTTTTTTCCATAATATCAGAAGAGGATGGATTCTTTTTCATTACAGCATCACCCTCGGCTTGGAAATACAGCATTGATATTTATGCCGAATTTATCGGCATGCGCGTGATTATCTTAAGATTAAATTCCTCCCTGAATAATTGGCACAAAAAATTATTTAAAATTCAGGGGCTGGATTTCCCAAGCGGTCGCGAAAGCGGAGGATGAAGGTAAAATAATTATTTATAAAAACAGGTAAATGATAATTTTTATAAAAAATGGCTTGTTAAAAATTAATATGAGGAAATTGTTTCCAGTTGTTTATTAAGCAAAAAGTCTGCCGGCCAGAAAAATATTATATGTAATCCGAATAAAAATTATATATTATCAAGTAATTAATCTATTATTTATAATGTTTTTCCGAGTAAAATACAAGACAAATTCTTATAATATTTTATTGAGGATGTTTTTGAAAAACCCTCGAATTAAATATATAAAATCCAGTTTTTATATAAACTTTCAATATATCCAATAAACTGATATATGAATATAATTGTAAAATTTTTATCATAAAAATATTTTTTAAGGAGGGTACATGATACTGATAAGCGAAGCTAGTCTTTCCGCTGCCAGAAAATCCTGCCCTGAACAGCTGGAGGCCCTGGCAAATGATCTTCTGCCAATCTCTTCACCACATCATGAAGCCCGAAAACAGGAATTCCTGAACGCGGTTGAGTTTAATGATGACAAGCGCGTCAATACCATGATTAAGGAAGCTCTGGAACGATATATGAATACCAATAATTTAATCAGCGCCCTGGGAGATTTCTGCCAGAGAATGGATCTGCCCTCCGAGGTAATGGAGCTGGGTGAGAAGGGAATTCTTGAATACATCTCTGAACATTCCTCTGAAATTTCCAAAAAGCTGAAAGAGGAGATTCAAAAT
>CAYNKM010000158.1:0-3169 GCA_964397795.1 uncultured Desulfovibrio sp.
GCGAATTCAACAATCAAAATGGCATTTTTGGCTGACAAGCCAATAATGGTTACCAGCGCGACCTGAAAATATACGTCATTTTCCAATCCCCTGAGCCAGGTCGCCACAAGAGCGCCAAAAACGCCGAATGGAACCGCTGTCAGCACTGATATGGGAAGAGACCAGGATTCATACTGCGCTGCCAGAATAAGAAAAACCATCACCAGAGCCAGTGTAAAAATAAAGGTGGTGTCTGCCGAAGCCAGCTGTTCCTGCAGGGCTGAACCCACCCAGCCAAGCTGATAATCTGTAGGCAGGGTTTTGGCCACCGTGTCCATCGCGTCCAGAGCCTGGCCAGAAGAATAACCGGGAGCAGGATTGCCCAGAATATGGGCGGCCGGAAAAACATTGAATCTTTCCACAACCTGGGGCGCGGTTCTCCTTTCTAGGGTCATAATGGCGGTAAGGGGCACCATTTCGCCCTTGTTATTCGCGACATAAACCTGACTCAGATCTTCAGGAAGCATGCGGTAGTCTGTATCAGACTGCAAACGGACCTGAAATGTACGGCCCACATAGTTAAAGTCATTGACATAAAGACCGCCAAAGGTTCCGCTCATGGCGGTAAACACGTCGCTGACATTAATGCCCATATCCTTGCAGCGATCCCTGTCCAGATTCGCATAAAGTTGTGGCGAGCCGGTGGTGAAGAGGTTCTGAATATTGCCAATCGCGGGATATTTTCTCTGTCCATTGGAATCAACAGACATTGCTTCGGCTATGAAAGCGTTTGTTTGGGCTTCAAGATCATTTAAAGTTCCCGTTCCACGCATTTGCAGGTAAGCCTCAAAACCACCAGTTGTGCTCATACCGCTGATTGGCGGAGGCGTAAAGCCAAGAATGACCGCCTCCGGCTGCATCATGGTGACGGCTCTCATATGATTGATTAATATTTCAGGAGAAGAATTGGGTATATTTTTTCTTTCACTCCAGGGCAGTAAAGTCGCAAAAAAGGTGGTATAATTACTTTTTACCGAGGTTGTGGTAATATCTAGGCCATTAATTGTAGCCAGCAATTTAACAGTGGGATCTTTCAGTCCGGCCTTTGTGATAACCTCCCCCACCTTCAATGTCCTGTTCAGGGAAGCTCCGTCATCCAGAATGGCCATACCTAGAATATAGCCCTGATCCTCATTGGGAACCAGACCTGTTGGAACAATCCTGAAAAGATACCATATCGCAACGCAGATAACAGCCACAAAGGACAAACTCATTACCGAATTGTTTTTCACAACCCGGACAATACGTAAATACCAATGAGTGACCTTGCCAAAACCGTAGTCAAACATCGCGAATATTTTCCACGGTTTATAATCGGGACCGCGTGTTTTTAACAGCAAGGCGCACAAGGCGGGAGTCAATGTCAGAGCGACCGCTCCTGAAAGCGTGACAGAAATGGCGATGGTTATCGCGAACTGCTTGTACATCTGGCCGGCCAGACCACCCAGAAAGGCGACGGGAATGAAGACCGAGCAAAGGCTGAAAACAATGCCTATGACTGCTGGGGTAACTTCATTCATGCCTTTCGCGGTCGCTTCCAGCGGGGGAAGATGTTCGTCATCCATAATGCGTTCAACATTCTCAAGAACGACGATCGCGTCGTCAACAACGAGGCCAATTGCCAGAACCATCGCAAAAAGCGTTAGCGTATTGATTGAAAAATTAAGCGCATACAGTCCCGCGAATGTTCCCACAATGGAAACCGGAACAGCCAGACAGGGAATAAGAGTGGCGCGCCAGTCCTGCAAAAATATATAAACCACAATCATTACCAGAATCATGGCTTCAAAAAGCGTCTGAACGACCTCATGAATGGATTCCCTCACAAAATCATTGGTATCCACTATAAGGCGAATTTCCATGCCATCAGGTAATATTCCCCTTATTTCATCCAGTTTTTTCAAAACCAGTTCGCCTGTATTGAGGGCGTTCGCGCCTGGCAAAAGATAAACGGCCCCCATGGCGGCCGGCATTCCATTAAAACGGGCAGATACGCTATAATCTTGCCCGCCCAGTTCTATTCTGGCTATATCCTTTAACCGGAGCATGGCGCTATCCGGGCCATTTCTTACGATTATTTCTCCAAATTGTTCCGGAGAAACAAGACGCCCCAACGTATCAATTTGCCATGTAAGTTGAGTTCCGTCAGCGACGGGCATGGCCCCGAGTCTGCCTGGCGCGAACTGGGAGTTTTGATCCTGAATCGCCTGGGTAATTTCGGGAATTGTCAAACCGTACTTTCCGAGTTTGTCAGGCTGAAGCCAGATGCGCATGGAATAGTCGCGACTTCCAAAAATTGTGCAGTCGCCTACGCCTGTAATACGCTTCAGTTCATCTACTGCATTAATTTTGAGCCAGTTTGCCAGATAAGTTTCATCATAGCGGGAATCGGGCGAAACGCAGGAAAAAACCTGAAGCATGGACGGCGAGCGTTTGGAAACCGTAACCCCCTGTCTGCGCACTTCTTCAGGAAGCTGGGTCTGGGCAAGGTTAACTTTATTATTAACATTGACCATTGCCATGTCAGGATTTGTTCCCAGATAAAAATAAACTGAAATAGCTCCCTGTCCTGAACCAGACGCGGCTGTGGAAGTCATGTACATCATGTTTTCCACACCATTTATATTTACTTCAAGGGGAGCCATGACAGTTGAAGAAATGGTTTCCGCGGAGGCGCCAGGATAGGTGGCTGAAACATTGACTGTCGGAGGCACAAGTTCAGGATACTGGGCAATTGGCAATACAAAGATGGCCAATGCCCCAACCAGGGTTATAACAATGGAAATAACTGCCGAAAGAATCGGCCTCCTCAAAAACAGATTTGGTTTGGCGCTGATTGCCATTATTTCTCCTGCTTTTCTTCGGCTGGCTTGGCCGGAGCGTCTAATTTTTCCTGAGAAGAAACAACCCTGACTTTTGAACCGGGACGGGCTTTTATAATTCCTTCGCTTATGATTCGTTCTCCGCCTTCAAGACCTTTCATTATCAGGTAGCGATCCCCTACCGTCACTCCGACCTCAATGGGAACCATCGCCACCACATCGTCCTTGTCAACCGTCATGACAACATATCCCTGGGCGGTATGGGTCACACACTTTTGGGGAATCAAAATCGCGTCTTTTAAAATATC
>CAYNKM010000158.1:3269-4747 GCA_964397795.1 uncultured Desulfovibrio sp.
ATGGAAAAATCAATATACATCGGCTCTGTCTGATTAACATAAGTTAGGAGGGAATTATTGCTTACCAGGTTGCCGGGAGTATAATTTTCCTTGCTTGAATAACCGGAAACAGGCGAAATAACCTGGCAGTAATCCAGATTAATCTGCGCCTGCCTTAATTCCGCCTTGGCGCTTTCATAAGCCGCCCTTGCCGAATCCCTCTCTCTCTGGGAAACGGCATTTTTTTCATACAGAGGTCTTACTCTCTGCCATTCCTTTTCAGCATTCACATATTGGGCTTTGGCCTGATCCATTCTGGCTTCATACTGATCCCTTTCAAGCTGAAAAAGCTGCTGCCCTTCCTTAACAAAATCGCCTTCGCGGTAGAGCCGTTTTTCAATAATCGCCTCTACCCTGGCCCGTACTTCAACTGAACGCGACCCTGACGCCTGGGCCTGATATGCCGCGTTCCAGGGCACGTCTTCCTTTGTTACCTGATAAACAGATACCGGCGGAATCATGGCCGGCCCTTGCGCTTTCTCCTCATTGCAGGCGCAAAGAAAAAGAGAAAAACTTAAAACCGCATAAAGCAGATATTTTGGAAACATATGTACTCCATGAACCCGGCTTTCAAGGCCGATATTTATAATAAAGCAGATATATCAGGCTCTTTCCTTAATGAAAGGCAGTCTGTATCTGGAAGCCAAAAAGCGTTTCTTTACAAATGCGTATAAGCGACGCGGCTACACATAAAGAAAAACAACGCTTACAATGTGGCATGTATTTAATTCGTTTACATATACCTTTTTAATATTAAAAAGCAAGGGCAGCCCTGAAAAGCCGCCCCATGGAAAATATTAAAAAATGCTAATAAAATCAGTTATTTAAATACCACTATAACAATAAACAACTATTTGATTTTATTGACAATTATTTATGCTTCTATTTCAGCTTCCATTTTCGCGCGCACCCGTCTGGCAAGCCTGCTTCCTATCTGCAAATAGGCCACCCACCAGAAAGTGTTTTTCAAAAGCTGCACCCGCTCAAATTTGTGTCTTTCATCGGTGGCCCGAAATGTTGTTATTTCCAGATTCTTTTCAAGACCTGTATCATCATAAAAAATAATGCGCATCGCGGCCTTATTAATTTGTCTGATCGAATCCTGGGAAAATCTGGAAATAAGCTGATCCGCCACCTCCGTGGCTTTGAGCGAGCTTGTCGCAAGGTCGGATTCGGCGGAAACAGGTTCCTCCTTGGCATTTATAAAACATTCTATCCTTGCCAGATTCGCCAGATTGATCCGGCTCTTTACGCTTACCTTGGACTGTTTTAGCATTCGATAATAAAAAATGCCCAATTCAATGGAAGCACCTATAATTACCGTAGTTTGTAAATCTGGCGTAAAAACTCCAAGAGAGGCTGTCATCCCCGAATCTTCCGAAATTTGCCTTTTCTCTGCCTGAACTACCTGATTCACTCTCTGGGATTTTCTTTTCGTT